>CAMHEP010000060.1 GCA_946184195.1 uncultured Bacteroidales bacterium
TCGAAAAAAAGCAGTACCTTTGTACTCGCAAATCCCTAACTCGAAAATCGTAAATAACGGAGATGTTGGAAATCTATAATTCTTTATCTCGCAACAAAGAGACATTCAAGCCCTTGCATGAAGGGCATGTGGGTATGTACGTATGCGGTCCGACGGTCTATGGCGACGCCCATCTGGGTCACGCCCGTCCCGCAATCACGTTCGACGTGCTCTACCGCTATCTGATGCATCTGGGCTACAAGGTGCGCTATGTGCGTAATATCACCGACGTCGGTCATTTGGAGCATGACGCCGACGAGGGCGAGGACAAAATAGCCAAGAAAGCACGTCTGGAGCAGTTAGAGCCCATGGAGGTGGTGCAATACTACGTGAACCGCTACCACCACGACATGGAGATGCTCAACGTGCTGCCACCCAGCATCGAGCCGCACGCTTCGGGACATATCATCGAGCAGATAGCTTTTATCCAGAAGATACTGGACAAGGGCTATGCCTATGTGTCCAACGGCTCTGTCTATATGGACGTGGAGAAATACGCGAAGGACTATCCCTACGGCAAGCTCTCCGGCCGTAACCTCAACGATATCGTCACCGAGACGCGTGAGTTGGACGGGCAGGCGGAGAAAAAACACAGTTACGACTTCGCCCTCTGGAAGAAGGCAGCCCCTGAGCATATCATGCACTGGCCCAGTCCGTGGAGCGAAGGTTTCCCGGGATGGCACATGGAGTGCTCCGCCATGGGACGTAAGTACCTGGGCGAGGAGTTCGACATACACGGTGGCGGATTGGACCTCATGTTCCCCCACCACGAAGCTGAGATAGCCCAGTCGTGCGCCGCCCTCGGACACGAGACTGTGCACTACTGGATGCACAATAACATGATTACCATCGACGGCAAGAAGATGGGAAAGAGCTATAATAACTTCATCACGTTGGAGCAGTTCTTCAAGGGCGAACACCCCTTGCTGAAGAAAGCATGGAGCCCGATGACCATCCGCTTCTTCATCCTGACAGCCCACTACCGCTCGACGGTAGACTTCAGCAACGATGCGCTGGAGGCAGCCGAGAAGGGCTACCAGCGCCTGCAGGAAGCCTACAACCGTCTGCAGAGCCTCTCCGCAGGCAAAGAGACGACCGTGGAGGTTGCCGGATTGCGCAATCGGTGCGCCGAGGCGATGGACGACGACCTGAATAGCCCGATTGTGATATCGCACCTCTTCGACTCCGCTCGCGCCATCAACACCGTACACGACGGCAAAGGCACCATCAGCGAGGCAGACCTCAAGGAACTGCGCGAGGTATGGCAGACCTACGCCATCGATATCTTGGGACTGAGACTGCAAGCCGACAGCGGCATGGAGGAAGAGACCCTGCGTGCCTACAAGGGTGCTGTGGACTTGCTTCTACAGATGCGTCTGGAGGCAAAACAACAGAAAGATTGGGCAACGAGCGACAAGATACGCAATACACTCACCGAATTGGGATTCCGTATCAAGGATACCAAGGACGGTTTTGAGTGGGAGGTATAGCAAAAAAAAACGTGCATTCATGCACGTTGCTAATCCTCGTTGCTACTACACGTTGCTGCGCAGCCACTCGTAGACACGCTCCACAGGAAAACCCATCACATTGAAATAGGAGCCATGGAGGGCAATGACACCGACATACCCTATCCACTCCTGCACACCATAAGCCCCCGCCTTGTCGAGGGGCTTATATTTTTCTACATAATAGTTTATCTCCCCGTCGGATAGGGTACGGAAGGTGACCTCCGTCTTATCCACCAATGTCTCCGGCGGTCTCCCCACCCGAGCAAAGGTGACCGCGGTATAGACCCGGTGGGTAGCACCACTGAGGCTATGCAGCATAGCAACAGCCTCTGCCGTATCGGCAGGCTTACCGAGCATATGCCCATCGTGCCAGACGATAGTATCTGCCGTAATGAGCAGTTCGTCGGCATGGAGACGAGGCAGATAAGCCTCTGCCTTCGCGCGCGAAATATAATAAGGAATATCCCCCGCCTCGAGAAACGCGGGATAAGACTCATCCGCATCGATAGAGACAGCCGTGAACGGTATGTCGAGTCCGGCGAGCAACTCACGCCGACGCGGTGACTGCGAGCCTAAGATAATATGCAGGTCAGCAGGCAGAGTCATTCTAAAGGAAATCACGCACAAAGAAACTCATGAGGGTGCCGATGAGCATAATGATTTTCATGAGCCTCTGCGCATCCCGATAGTCGGAGGGTATGCGTGAGCGCCACAGCAGGAAGAGTTCCCCCAGCACCGGCACGAAGAGTGCGAGGAAGAATGAGCGTGCTGCCGATGCCGACTCTGCGGACGGCAGGAATCGGGCATAGACCACGACGATGGCAGCCGCCAGAAGCAGGATGAGCACCGTGGCGACGACGCGTGTCCACGTCTCGCCGATGACGATAGGCAACGTATGGCACTCCAACTCGCGGTCGCCCATCTGGTCCTGCAAGTCCTTGATGAGCTCACGGATGAGGGTGGTGAGACCGGCAAAGGCGGCAAAACCGCCTAACCATGCGAACAGGTCACGCGAGATAGGCAGGTAGTCCATGACGACAGGGTATCGCAAACGCAAGGCTGACACATCCGCCATAGCAATCAGGACAGGCACCACGGCAGCACACAGGGCGATGATGATATTACCCAGCAGGAACTGCCGCTTATAACTGGACGAATAGAACCACAGCACACCGGGTACCATGACGAAGACCGTCGCCATCGTCCAATCGCGCAACGAGAGGGAGAGTCCCAGTCCGGCGAGTACACCCACAAGAGTAGTGACCTGGAAGAGGCGCATAGCCTGCTCCTTCGTCACCGACTGGGTGACAACGAGCCGTTCAGGACGATTGATACGGTCGATCTTGACATCGAAATAGTCGTTGATGACATAGCCACCGGCGGCAATGAGTACGACCGCCGACATGAGTAGCAAGGTCTGCCACCATGCCAGCGGGTCGTGAAAGCCATACGCACCGATAACGGGCACAGCCACCCACTGCTGCATCACACCCACGAGGAGCGCGAGGAAGAGCAGGTTCTGCCAACGTATGAGTTGTAAGACAGGATAAATCATTTATTCTTTCTTCCTTGTAGATTTTTTAGCCGAAGCATTGGTGATACGCAGTATGACACCCTTCCAAGCAGGTATAGTGAGTTGCACCGGATGTTCGCTGTCAAAAGAGACGATATCCACCGGTGTATCGGTCAGCAAGTCGACAGCCGTAGCCTGCTGCAACGGGTGTATGTTCAGATAACGGAAAGCATCCTCGGGTATGCGAACCTTCACGTCTACACACTTATCGTCAAAATTGAGCACGACCAGCAACAGTTCCTTGTCACAGGCGCGGAGGTAAGTATACTGCTCATGCCGATTGAAACAGTCGCCCTGCGCATACTCGAGGTCGTACATCTTGCCGCGTGTGATAGCCTCGTTGTCACGTGCTATAGTGAGCAGACGTTGGTAGAACGCACGCAGGTCACGCTGTTCGTCGTTGAGCTGTGCACCGTCGAACTTACCATGGTTCGCCCATGCCTGCAACGACTGCAGACTCCAGTAGTCAAAAATCGAACTGCGTCCGTCCATGCCGGAAAATCCCTCCACATACATACCTTTCTCATCAAGTTCCTGACCCGCATATATCATCACGGGATTGGTACCGAGCGTAGCTGCCACTATCATAGCCGGCTCCGCACAGGCTCCGCGTCCGCAGAAGAAGCCGCTGGCGATACGTTGTTCGTCGTGGTTCTCGAGGAAATAAAGCATGTGATTACGTATATCATCGGTAGCCTGCCAATGGTAGGTAATACCTTCGGCAGCCCAGTTCTTGCTGGTCACACCACGCAGATACTCGTACATACCCACTTTGTCGTAGAGGTAGTCGAATCCGGCGCTGAGGTAGTCGCGATAGAGGTTGGGATTATAACACTCGGCTATGAAGAGCAAGTCGGGATACTCCTCCTTGACATAGGGGATGACCCATGCCCAGAACTCGACGGGCACCATCTCCGCCATGTCGCAACGGAAAGCATCCACACCCTTGGCAGCCCAATAGAGGAGTATATGCGCCATCTTCTTCCACGTGGAAGGCATAGGCTGGAACTGTTTCTCTCCCCCACCCTGATAGAAAACGCCGTAGTTGAGTTTGACCGTCTCGTACCAATCGTTGCGCGAGGGATGAGACGTGAAACAATCATTACCCGTCACCTTGGCGGGATACTCCTCATAACCTCCGAGGTCGAAGTCCGTGGTGAACTTCTCGCCGGGGAGATAGTAGAAGTTATTGAGCGGCGAGAACGCCCACTCGGGATGGTCAGACTCACCCAAGTCCTCAATCCCCTTGGGTTTGCAGAGCGAGTGATACTCGCGACTGACATGATTAGGGACAAAATCGATGACGACCTTCAGTCCCTGCTTGTGAGTACGGGCGACGAGCGCCTCGAACTCCGCCATGCGCTGCTCCTTGACCTCGCTGAGGTCAGGGTCTACGTCATAATAGTCGGTGATAGCATAGGGGCTACCTGCCTTCCCCTTTGTGATAGAAGGATGATTGTACTCTGCTGTTGCGTGTCGGATAATACCTGTGTACCATACATGAGTTACTCCCAAAGCGCTCAGTTGCTTGAGCGCTTTGGAAGTAATCCCGTTGAATGTACCGCAACCATTCTCCGCCTTGGTGCCACCATGTTTACGTGTGTCATTATAGTTGGTGAAGGTTCGCGGCAGTAATTGATAAATAATCGGTTTCAATAGTCTAAAGATTTAGAGGTCGTGTTTTATGTAGATATGATTAAATGAGTGCCACGGTGTCGGTAGCAATCATGAGCTCCTCGTCGGTGGGGATGACGCATATAGTCACCTTGCTATCCGGTGCGGAGATAACAGCTTCTTCGCCACGAATGCCGGCATTCTTCTGCTCATCGAGCTTAGCACCGAGATAAGTAAATCCCTTCGCTATCTCACCGCGTATGTATGCATCGTTCTCGCCGATACCGCCGGTGAAGACAATGACATCCACGCCATTCATCGCAGCAGCATATGCGCCGATATATTTCTTCACACGATAGATGAACATACGACGTGCGAGGTCAGCGCGTTTATTGCCCGCCTGAATAGCGGCGTCAATATCGCGACAGTCACTGCTCACGCCACTGATACCCTGCAGTCCTGATTTCTTATTCACAAGGTTGGAGAAACCGGCGGTATCCAGATGCTCCTTATCCATGATATACATAGCGGCACCGAGGTCGAGGTCACCGGCACGAGTACCCATCATAAGACCCTCTACCGGTGTGAGACCCATCGATGTATCGACCGACTTACCGTCGAGCACAGCAGCACACGAGCCGCCGTTGCCGATATGTGCGGTGATAATCTTGGTGCCCTGAGCCTTGATACCGAGGAACTCGCATACACGAGCGCTGACATAACGATGGCTGGTGCCATGGAAGCCGTAGCGACGGATAGCATATTTCTCATATAGTTCGTAGGGCAAGGCGTACATATAGGCATAATCAGGCATCGTCTGGTGGAAAGCGGTATCAAAGACTGCCACTTGGGGAACACCCGGCAGAATCTTCTCAATAGCGTCAATACCTTTCAGGTTAGCGGGGTTGTGCAGAGGAGCAAGCTCAGCGCACTCGATGATAGAAGCTTTCACCTCAGGAGTAATCAGTACAGACTTATTGAATTTCTCTCCGCCATGTACCACACGGTGACCTACCGCATTGATTTCCTTGAGCGACTTGATGCAGCCAATCTTTTCGTCCACGAGAACCGAGAGGATAAGCTCGATGCCGACAGTATGCTCGGGCATGGATTTCTCAATTTTGACTTTCTCACCATTAGGCAGCTTCACCTGCAAGAAAGAGTCGGGCAAACCAATCTTCTCCACGCCACCCTGTGCAATGACTTGCTTGGTGTCCATTTCGAAGAGTTTATACTTGATGGAAGAGGAACCGCAATTTAGAACAAGAACTTTCATATTCTATCTTATTTGTTATATTTTATAAATAAATAAGGTTACCAACTAATTTATTATTTCATTGCCTGATTAGCCGTGATGACTACCATTTGCACGATATCCTGCACCTTGCATCCGCGGCTGAGGTCGTTGACAGGAGCGGCTATACCTTGGAGGATAGGACCTACGGCATCTGCCCCCGAGAAACGCTCCACCAGTTTATATCCGATATTACCTGCCTGCAGGTCGGGGAATACGAGCACGTTAGCCTTACCGGCAACAGGGCTACCGGGAGCCTTGGACTTACCCACACTCTCAATGAGTGCTGCATCCGCCTGCAGTTCACCATCCAATTGGAGCTCGGGAGCCATCTCGTGCACGAGACGTGTAGCCTCGGTCACCTTGTCGATGAGTTCATGTTTAGCAGATCCCTTGGTCGAGAAGGAAAGCATCGCCACACGCGGTTCGAAACCGCCGAGGGCACGTGCTGTCTCAGCCGTCGACACGGCAATCTGCGCCAGCTCCTCTGCGTTCGGGCAGGGATTGACGGCACAGTCGGCAAAGATAAGGAAACCGTCCTCACCCAGCTGTTTAGCGGGAGTAAACATGAGGAAAGCACCACTGACAATCTTGCAACCCGGTTTGGTTTTCAAGATTTGGAAAGCAGGTCGGATAGTATCCGCCGTTGTACCACGGGCACCCGCCAATTCGCCATCGGCGTCACCGTTCTTAATCATCAAACAACCGAGGTAGAGAGGATCCTGTGCTTTCTTGGCAGCCTCCTCTTCGGTCATACCCTTTGCCTTGCGCAACTCAAATAGAAGATTAGCATACACCGGCATCTTAGGATCGGTCTTCGGATCGAAGATAGTAGCCTCTTTGATATGGTCGAAGCCCTTCTCGGCAGCCATTCGGTTAATCACAGCCGGGTCACCGATAAGGATGAGGTTAGCCAGTTTGTCACGCAGCAGGATATTAGCTGCTTCGAGAGTACGGGGTTCATCACCTTCAGGAAGAACGATGCGCTGAGGATTCTTCTTAGCGCGTTCAAACATTTGCTCTAAAACATTCATTGTGGTATATAATTTATAATGATTAATAGATAATTGCCGGCCGTCATAGAAGGGGCTTCAGAACCCTCCATGTATCGAGTGCAAAGATACAAAAATTCCCTCACATACACAATAGTCCATACAAAAAAAGCATTTTTTTTAAAAAAGTTTTGGTCAATTCAAAAAAAAGTCGTACCTTTGCACGTTGAATAAGTACTTATTTGGAGAATAATCCACAAAACACAACCGAACCATGGTAAGAAAACTACTCACATTGAGCCTTGCAGTGATGGCATTCAGTCTCACTTTCGCTCAAGAGGCACCCGAGCAAAATGCGGAGGTGCAAGCAGAGGATACCGTCAAAGGTATTCACCCCTTTAAAGAAGCAACCAAGGTGGCTCCGAAGTGGGCACATTGGTCACTGATAGTGGAAGGAGGTATCAACTTTTTGGATGATGATTTCCACTCGGAAGCTAAATCCGTACACTTAGGCTATCCGACCGTCGGCATCGGCGTTGAATATAACTTCCGTCCGAGTTGGTCAGTAGGTGTTGATTACCGCTTTGCCATTCCTCGTGTAGAAGGAAATCCCGATGGTAGCAATGCAGATTTGCTCTACAAGGGCTACATGCATCGTCCCGAGGCATATATAGCGTTTGACCTGGTCAATGCTTTCTTCCCCGAAGCAACCAAGAAGATATTCTCGTTCAACCTGATTGCCGGTGGTGGTGCTGCCATCTACAAGCGCACAACTTTTTATCCTGACCAATACGGGGCAGACGGAAAGATTAAGAATGGCAACACCGCCAAGATGGAGCCGTCCAAAGACGATAAGTACAAAGCAACAGGATACCTGATGGGTGGTGCGATGGCAGAGTTTAACCTCAACCGTAGTTTAGCACTCGGTGCCAAAGCGACCTATTCATTCTTCACCCGCGATGATATAGAGGGTCGTTATGGTTCAAGCCTTGCCAGCAAGAACAACGATGGTATGTTCGACCTCAGTCTCTTCTTACGCTGGAAGATAGATGCTACCAAACGTTCGCACGTTCGTGACGTAAGTAATATCGAAGACACAGAGGACTACTACCATATGCCTAATAAGCGCAGGAATAGTCCTGCAAACAACTACGCCGGAGAGCCCGGTGACAGCCGCGACATGGGTCAAGGAGCACCTCAACAACGTGGTACAGGTATGATGGCAGACGCTGCGCCGAAGCGCGACACCTTAGTGGTACTGCATCGTGATACCGTAGTGATGGCAGAGAAGGAAATAGCAGAGGTGATGCCTGCATCCAACTCCTATTATATATACTACAATCCTGACAAGTCGCAGATTGACAACGGTGGACTCATGATTATCCAACAGGTAGCTGACCGCATGAACCGCGACACCGCGTTATACGCTATCGTAATTGGCTACTGCGACAATACGGCCAGCGAGGATTACAATATGAAACTGGCACAACGTCGTGCAGAGACCGCTGCAGACGAATTGGTTAGCGAGCATGGTATTGCAAGCGACCGCGTAGCAGTAGATGCCAAGGGTATCATCCGCGGTAAACGTAGTCTGGGAGCTTACGCTCCGAACCGTCGTATTGAGATTCGACTGGTGAACAAGGAGGAGTTTGAGGCTTTCCAAAATGCAAAGCAACAGCCCGCACAGCCGGAAGCTAAGGCTCAGAAACAAGAGGCTAAGGCAGAAGTTGCTCCTGCAGCTAAAGAGCAACCGGTAGCTAAAGCCGAGAAAGTGGAAGTGTTGGAAGGTGAGGAAAACACCTTGGCATACGCAGTGACGGAGAAGGGTGATAGCCTGACCAAGTTGGCGCGTCGTTACTACAACAACCCCTATAGTTGGATATACATCTATATGGCTAACACTGACAAATTGACCAATCCGGACTATGTACAGGATGGTGTAAAACTGCGTCTTCCAGTATTGACCGAGAGTCAGTGGCATGTAACGAAGGAGGAGTCAAAAGCTCAATTGGAAGCTTTCCTCGCTCAGAATAAATAATCGGTTCGCCGATACGAAATACGTCGCCGGAAAGCAAGCGACGATGGTCCCGTAGCTCAGTTGGTTAGTAGCACCTGACTCATAATCAGGGGGTCCTTGGTTCAAGCCCAAGCGGGACCAC
>CAMHEP010000061.1 GCA_946184195.1 uncultured Bacteroidales bacterium
ACTCTTCACCCAAGTCTCACTACCATCGAAGGTTATCTTATCAGTGCCATACTCTACCGGAGTTACAGCAACGATATCCAACGGATACTCATCGAAACCTGCATCTGCACCGGTTACTTTCAGTTTGCCCTCATTGACAGCCCATGTAGCGCCTTCACTAACATTGACGCTCTGAACAGAGGGTTCTGCCTCACCATTCAAATAGAATGCATGAAGAGTCTTAGTAGGATCTCCATCGAGAACATAAGCCATATAATTATTGCTCATGATTACCTCGTTTAAGGCACGAGGAGCAGCGGCTTCCTCAACGGTGATACGATATTCTTTCGTAGCAACACCGTCTTCAGCGGTTACGGTGATAACGATGTCATTGCCATCGTACACAGCGTCAGCCACACTGGCAGCATCATAGTTCTTTGTTGCCGATACAAGGCTCAAAGCGGGATTATCGCTACCATAAGCTTTCGAGATGGTATAAGCTGTCGTAGCAGCGTCAAAAACGGGATCTAAAGTAAAGCCCTCTACAGCGAGTGCACTCAGTGTAGCGTCATCGCTCAGCGAAGCCGAACGGCTGAGAGTCACGGTGTAGGTGTCTTGCGTACCATCCTCAGCGGTGACGGTGATAGTGCGTGAGTTTGCAGGATCACCGACAGCCGGTACATCCATACTGAAGCCACTGGCAGGACTTGCGCTTGCCAAAGCATGGATGGTAAATGCTATCTGAACGCTTGTCGTAGCATCTCCGGCAGAGAACTCCTTACTGAAAACTTTGCCCTCAGCACTGGCAGCATCACCACCAATCGTGAGAGACGAGATAGAGCAGTCGCTACTCTCGGTGCAAGAGCGGTCCACTTGAATGTAGTTCACCACAGGATTGCATCCGGAATCCTTGCGATAAAGATAAATCCACTCGCAAGAAGCCGTCAAAGTCACAACGGCTGTATTGGTTTCAGTAGCAAAAGCAGCACTCCCAATTAAAGTTTCCCCTTTATTAGAATAAAGAGTTGCCGTATTTCCACCTTGCAATTCACTTGCAACTATTGTCACAACATCTCCTGCTTGGAAATTTCCGGATGCCAACTTAACACCAAAAAAGTGATCATTACTTCCAAGTTTACCATTTGCTTGTGTACTCTTGTCAACATTTCCGCCGAGTACACTATTTTCATCTATCGAAGCCGCTGTAGCACCAGTGTGGGTAGCCTTTATCAACATTCCGCACAACTTGCTTGCAGTGATGCTGTGAGCAGACGAAGAGATGTACGCACCTTCATCATTGTTATCGTTGCGAGCTTTGCAGACAATGCTATAGGTCTGGGCAGCAGCAGGAGTGAAGTTGAAAGTGGCAGCAGTAGCACCAGCTTGCTCCACTCCGTCCACAAACCACTTGACGCTATTCGGGGTCTTGTCGAACGAAGCCGTGAGAGCAACAGGAACACCGATATATCCCTCTGTAGCACCGGCAACACTAACTGAAGAAACTGGGTCAGTTGCAGCTGACGGATGAAGCCAAACACGGATACCAAGAATGTTGATAGTTTGTCCTGCGCCAAAATTTGACAGATTTGAACTTTCCCCTATTTCACGGAATTCACGAATCGAACGGCTTGTATAGACTGTATAAGCCTCAATGCTTGAAAGGTCAATGGTCTCCCAAATAGCATTGTCCCATGATTTAGAAGAGGTGGTTCCTGCTGTTTCACCGTGTCCCAAAACGTATTGGTTAGGTGTGACACCTTCTCCCCAAGCAACCCAAGCAATACTTGTTTTGTTTGAACCATTCGGGCAGTAGAGAATGGAGATTGAGTCAATTCTTGTGCTGGAAGAAACGCCAAAGTACTTCCAAGGCGAATCGCTATTCTTTAAGTTTTGGTTGTTGGGCATGTAGTAGTGACCGCTTACATTACCGTTGCTACCAAGACCACTTGCGGAAATGGTGATACCATCGTGGTCTCCAATAACAGCTGAAGCTGCACTTTCATCCCAGTCGTAAGACTCGAAGTCAGGGGTAGCAGCCCACGCTCCAACCGAGAGCAGCATGACAAAGAGCATGATCATAGTTCGCCGCATGTTTTGAAGCGAAGACCATGGCTTTTTAGCGGGGGGGGTGTTCGCACCACCCGAGCTTGCAAAGAATAAATTCTTTTTCATAATACCGTTTTTTAAGAGTTAATTTGTTTGTTGATAATTAGTTGTTTGTATGTCAGTTAAAACATATATTTCGAGAGGTAAAAGCAGCAGGCACAACATATTTGCCCAAATTCACGGCGCAAAGATACACATTTTATTACGCGCGAATGTGGAAATTTTGGGGAAAAATGTGTAAAAAGGCGAAAACATGTTGTAAAACATACACTAGTGTCCTATGAAAATTAAAGAAAAAACACTACTGTCCACTAAAAAAATTATTTAGTCGTATTGATGTATAATTATTAAAAAATTCTACTATGACGTAAAATATGCACCGTTAATGCACCGTTAATGCACCATGTATCTTCGTAGTACTAATCCTTATAAGCCCATGAGGCAACGCGATATCACTACTATCCACTAAAAAAGAACAAAGACCACTACTGTCCACTAAAAAAAGAATGTGTATCTTCGGACGCCGCCTTGACTTTGTCAATTCCCCCGAAGATACGTTCGCACTATCCTGCGAACGACAATGATTGAGTAGATTTTTTTTCTGAAAACAAGCTTCCCGACTAAAAAATCTACTCAATCCTTGTACATTCGGATTTTTTGTTGTATCTTTGCACTCTAATTTGGAATAATCTATTAGATATACGTGACAATAGAGGAACTAAGAGATAGAATCGGGAAGCATAACGAAGTGGATGCCATCGCCAAACTGCTCAACACGCAGCGAGGCGAACAACATATATTACTGAGCGGACTGCACGCCTCGGCAGTGGCAGTAGTACTTAATGAAATCGCGGTCACCGGGGATGAGGGGAGAATGCACTCCGACAGGAGCCCCGCAGGGATGACGATACTCGCTGTGATGAGCGACCAAGAGACCGCACAATATCTGTACGCCGACCTGAGGACACTCGGAGCCAATGCCCTCTATTTCCCGTCCTCCAGACGACGGAGCCGACGCGCACAGACAGCCGACGAAGCGATGGTGATACAACGAACGGGGGTACTAAGCGCAATCGCCGACAGGGACACCGATAAGACGGCGGAGGCGGTAATCATAGTGACGTACCCCGAGGCTTTGATGGAACCCGTTCCCATGAAGCAACAGCTGCAAGCACAGACCATCACGATAAGACGAGGCGAGACCATACAAGTGACAGCACTCGCCGAAAAACTCACCGAGATGGGATTCCTGCGTGTAGACTTTGTCTACGAGCCCGGTCAGTTCGCCATCAGAGGCGGAATAGTCGATATATACAGCTATAGCAACGACGACCCGTACCGACTGGATTTCTTCGGCGATGAGGTGGACAGCATACGTACCTTCGACATAGAGGACCAACTGAGCAAGGAACGCGTAGACGAAGCCGACGTCGTGTTCGCAGGGCAAGACGTCGTGTTCGCAGGGCAAGACGAAAAGGCTCATCACGATGAGCAGTTGTCAGGAGCTACCCTACTCGACTACCTGCCGGAGGATACCATCAGGCTGAGCAACGACTTCGCCGTGGTGAACTATAAGCTTGCGTCCGCCGACATCACGTGCAATGGCGGCACAACCCTCGAGATAGCGGAGAAGAGCTACTTCCCCACACATAGCAAAGTGGTCTTTGACACTATGGCACAGCCGGTGTTCAACAAACAGTTCGACATGCTCAGCGATGACCTCGCTGCACGCATAACACACGGCTACACCATCTATATCCTTGCTGACCAAAAGAAACAGACAGACAGGCTCGCGGCTATATTCGAGTCCATCGTGTTTGCAGGGCAGGACGAGATGGCTGACCTCAACGGGATCCCCAAGAATCCTATGACGTTTATCGCGGTGGACAAGACTCTCCACGCCGGATGGATAGACCACGAGAAGAAGATGGTCTGCTACACCGACCATCAGATATTCGAGCGCTACCACCGTGTGAGTCTGCGCAGCGAGAACGCACAACGCGGCAAAGCCGTTGTCACCCTGCGCGAAATCAACCAACTGCAAGTGGGCGACTATGTCGTCCATAGCGACCATGGCGTCGGGCAGTTCGGCGGACTGGTGACCACCAACGTCAACGGCAAACCGCAGGAGATGGTCAAAATCACCTATCGCGACGGCGACACCATCTTCGTGAGCATACACAACCTCCATCGTATCAGTAAATACAAAGGACGCGAAGGCAGTGCTCCCACTATCAGCAAACTCGGTTCCGGTGCATGGGAACGACTCAAGGAACGCACCAAGGACAAGGTGAAGGACATCGCCCGCGACCTCATCCGGCTATATGCCACCCGCAAGGGACAGAAAGGCTTTGCCTACCTGCCCGACGGATATATGCAGCACGAACTGGAAGCGTCGTTCCTCTATGAGGACACGCCCGATCAGGCTAAAGCGACAGCAGATGTCAAGCGCGATATGGAGAGCCCCATGCCGATGGACCGACTCATATGCGGAGACGTAGGTTTCGGTAAGACCGAGATAGCCATGCGTGCCGCCTTCAAAGCCGCCACCGACGGCAAACAGGTAGCCGTACTCGTACCGACCACTGTACTCGCACTGCAGCACTACAACACCTTCCGCGAACGATTCAAGGACTTCCCCGTCACGGTGGAATATCTCAGCCGGAGCAAGTCCGCCAAGGAGGTGAAAGAGATACTGGACCGACTCAAGAACGGCAAGATAGACATACTGGTCGGTACCCACAAGCTCGTGGGCAAGAATGTCGTATGGAAAGACCTCGGACTACTCATCATTGACGAGGAACAGAAATTCGGCGTGACGGTCAAGGAGAAACTCAAGACACTGCGTACCAACATCGATGTGCTGACCCTCACGGCAACGCCCATCCCCCGAACGCTGCAGTTCTCCATGCTCGGCGCCCGTGACCTGAGCGTCATGACCACTCCCCCGCCCAACCGCTATCCCGTACAGACCGAACTACTCACCAACGACGACGAGGATATCATCAAGGAGGCTATCGACCTCGAGTTGGAACGCAACGGGCAAGTGTTCGTCGTATGCAACCGCATCGAGATGCTGGAACGACTGGCGGGACGACTCCACCGGCTATGTCCCGATGCACGTATCATCACGGCACACGGACAGATGCAACCCGGTGAGATGGAAGAACGACTGGAAGCATTCATCAACTACGATTACGACATACTCATATCCACCACCATCATCGAATCAGGCGTGGATATACCCAATGTCAACACGATGATTATATACTCGGCACAACAATACGGACTCGCCGACCTCCATCAGCTGCGTGGTCGCGTAGGACGCTCCAACCGCAAAGCCTACTGCTACCTCGTGGCACCCGAGCGTGAACTGCTCACCGCCGACGCCCGCCGACGACTGGACGCGCTGAGCACCTTCAGCGAACTGGGCAGCGGATTCAACCTCGCCATGCAGGACCTCGACATACGAGGTGCCGGCAACCTCCTCGGTGCCGAACAAAGCGGTTTCATAGCCGACCTCGGATATGACACCTACCAGAAGGTGCTCAACGAGGCTGTGGCAGAACTCAAAGAGGAGATGCACGTGTTCGCAGGACAAGAAGAGAAGGGGGCCCCCGATGAGCAGTCGTCAGCCGGATCCACCCTCCACGCCGGAGGGACGGGTTACTCGCTACCTGCCACACCGTGGGCAGCAGATTGTCAGCTGGAGAGCGACCTCAGACTGTGTTTCCCGTCCGAATACGTGGAGAACGTGAGCGAACGTATCACACTCTATCAGGAACTGGACGGACTTCGGTCCGAGGACGAACTCACGGACTTCAAGAAACGCATGATAGACCGTTTCGGTCCTATGCCCGAAGAAGCCGAGGAACTGATGGACGTAGTACGACTTAGATGGCTGTGCTGCCGATTGGGAATAGAGAAGATTTTCCTCAAGAGCGAACATATCACCCTCTATTTCATCACCCACAACGAACGCTACTGGCAGTCCGAAGCGTTCGGTAAGATACTCTCCTACGCCGGCACACGCTACGACCGATGCCGACTGCAGGAAGAGAAAGACCGCAAGACCGGTAAACCCACCGGACGACGCTATATGACCATCGCACAGGTCAAGACCATTGCCGGTGCGCTGAACCTACTGAGCAAAATAGAACAAGGATAACAACAATGAGATTTATAGGAATCATACCCGCACGCTACGGAAGCAGCCGCTTCCCCGGTAAACCGCTCGCACTCATTGGCGGTATGCCGATGATTGAGCGCGTCTACAGGCAAGCCAGTCTTGCCCTCGATACCGTCATGGTAGCTACCGACGACGAACGTATATACGACTGCGTCAAGGCTTTCGGCGGTGAGGTCGTCATGACCCGCACCGACCATACTTGTGGCACCGAGCGCTGTCTGGAGGCATGGGAGAAATATCGTGCATCAATGCACGATGATATGTCTTCCGACCACGATACCGTCATCATCAACATACAAGGCGATGAACCGTTCATACAACCCGAGCAGATAGAAGCTATCCGTTCGTGCTTCGCCGACGATGACGATACCCCCATCGCCACCCTCGTTAAACCCTTCACCGAGCAGGATAGTCTAAGCGACCTCGAGAACCCCAACACCCCCAAGGTCGTCTTTAGCGACATTGACCATCATGCCCTACTCTTCTCGCGCAGCGTCATACCCTATCTGCGCGGCATAGACAAGAGCGAATGGCTCCGGCAACATAAGCACTACAAGCATATAGGTATGTACGCTTATCGCGCCGACGTGTTAGCCGCCATAACCCGACTACCCCACTCGCGCGCAGAAGAGGCAGAGTCGCTCGAACAGCTGCGCTGGCTGGAGAACGGATACCGCATACGCGTCGCCGTGACCCACGTGGCATCCATCGGCATCGACACACCCGACGACCTGCAAAAAGCGGAGGATTTCCTAAAAAAAAGAAATTTAGATGTTTAGAAGTATAGCAATCTACTCGACTACAAACAAACAAGAATACTAACCCGAAAAAAAGAAAACTAATTATGGAAAACCAATGTCCTACCCCGCACATCGGGGCTAAGTATGGCGAAATCGCCAAGACGATGATTATGGCAGGTGACCCACTACGCGCCAAGCTCATGGCTGAACGCTTCCTGGAGAACCCCGTTCAAGTGAATAACGTGCGTGGCATGCTCGCCTTCACCGGCACCTATAAGGGCAAAAAAGTGACCGTCATGGGACACGGTATGGGTATACCCTCTATCGGTATCTATACCTACGAGCTCTTTAACTTCTACGACGTAGACACAATCATCCGTGTCGGATCATGTGGTGCCCGTCAGCACTATGTACACCTCGGTGACCTCGTTATCGCACAAGGCAGCTGCACCGATAGCAACTATGCTATGCAGTTCAACCTCGGCGGTAATTACGCTCCTATCGCCGACTTCGAGCTATGCCGCCGCGCTGTGGACGCATGCGAGAAATTCGGATACAGCTACCACGTAGGCAATGTCTTCTCCGCAGATGTCTTCTATAGCGAGGACGAGCGCAAAGCCAACTGGACCAAGATGGGCGTACTCGCCGACGAGATGGAAGCTCCGTCGCTCTACATGAACGCAGCCCGTGCCGGCAAGAAAGCGCTGGTCATCTGCACCGTGAGCGACCATATCCTCACCGGCGAAGCTACCACCGCCGAGGAACGTCAGAACACGTTCACCAAGATGATGGACGTTGCCTTCAGTATCATCTGATGCAACTCCGACACTCGATAATGCTACTCCTGCTTCCCCTCTGCCTCACGGCAAAGGGGGCAGGACCGGCATCCGACAATACCGAGAGCAGCAAGTCCGATAACACCAAGAGTGAGAAGAGAGAGCATGTCCGCGTGTTCACCGGCTTCTCGGGAGGTATGATGGTGCACATCGGTTACGCCTTCTCCTCCACCCCGGACGAGCTCTTCCGCAACGGAAGCGTCAAAAACATCGAGGGACTCCCCAAGGACGGCGTGACCCTCGGTATAGGCGGCGCCGCACGCATACACCTATTGGACCATATCCACATCGGCGGCGAGGGATATGTCAGCACCATGCCACTCATGCGGCGGATCCATGAAACGACTCTACGTGCCCGAGGATGCGGAGACCGTCACGGGCAACCAGACAACCTATAACGCCTCCTATACGAAGACTCCCTTCTTCCTATTGGACCCGTATGTAGGACTGGAGATAGGTCTCACTAAACATGTTGCACTCATCACCCGGGTGGACTACATGCTACCCTTCGGCAAGAAAGGTACAGGACTGGTAGACACCGACGTGAGTTGGAGCAACTTTATCACCCCCAGCGGTCCACGACTATATGTCGGCTTTATGTTCGGCCACTGACAAATTAAATTAGAATATTCAGATATCCAGACCTCTATAAAAAATAAAACCCGACAACGAAAACAATAACAACAAACAATATAAACAAAAATGGATAGAAATACTTGGGTAGGCTTTCTTTTGATAGCCTTGATTATTATCGGCTTTTCGTGGTTCACCCGTCCATCGGAAGAGGAGTTGGCAGCCCGTCAAGCGATGAACGATAGTATCGCTCTGGCACAATACACAGCCGCCGAGGCTGCACGAATGAGCGAAGCACTCACCATCGAGCAAGCCAAAGAGCAAACAACTTCCGCCGACAACGCTGTTGACCATGAGCAGCAACAGCGTGCCACCTACGGTGCCCTGCTCCCCGCCGCCAACGGTGAGGACAAAACAACCGTACTGCAAAATAGCAAGGTGCGTCTCTATATCGCCAACAAAGGCGGACTTATCGAGCGTGCTGAGCTCAAAGAGTACAAAGCCTATGGCGACACAGTGAATGACCTCTGTCTCTTCCGCGACGGAGAGAGCGAGATGAGTTTCACCCTCATCACGGCAAACAACCGTATCCTCTCCACCAAAAACCTCTATTTCGTTCCCACGCAAGTGAACGACACCAC
>CAMHEP010000062.1 GCA_946184195.1 uncultured Bacteroidales bacterium
GGGCGGATCTGCTTGGACAGACCAATGGAACGCATACATGGACATTGTCCACCAAGACGGATAACGCTGATGTGGCAACGCCGTCGTTCTCAATATCGTCTACGGGAATGAGTATGACTTACTATGGTTCAGCTGCAGCAACTCATAGTCTCAGCATGCCGCAGGCAACGCTCACCAACAACAAGAATCGTGTCCTTTATACCCATTTTGACACGGGTACTACCGTCAGGACAGGTTCGCTCTATGCAGCCTTCCTGCTGCGGGTGAATACAGCATCTGCCAATGCTCGTGATTTTATGGCGTTCGAGGGCAGCACGGGTACGACTCAGCGGGGACGCTTGTTCACGAAGGCTGTTTCAGGAGGATATCAATTAGGTATCACACGCGCAGGCACGTCGCCCGTCTACACGGGTACATTGGAGTTAGGTAAAACCTACCTCGTGGTGCTTAAGTATACGTTTGTCAGCGGTGACTGCAATGATGTGGCTGCTGTCTATACGGACTTCCCGCTCGGAATGAGCGAGACGTCGTCTCAGGTGCAGGCACATGCTGCTGTAAGTACTGATATGGATGCGGCAACAACAGACCCGTCAGGTCTGAAAGGACTATCGTTGAAATTACGTGCCGGAGGCAGTGACATGTTGCTTGGTGACTTGCGTATAGCAGACAACTGGTCCGAGGCAGTGAACTATACCGGTCCTTCCGTTGACCCGGGTGATGAGCCGGAACCTCAGCCTTCGGCAATGCTTTTTGAGGAGGGGTTTGATAGCAATGGTGCATGGACTATCACCGGTGCCGGTGCTTCTACGAGCAAAGACAATGGACTATATGGCACTACGTCACGCAGCATTGCCTTCAATAAGACTGCTGACCGTGATCGCTGTAATGATGCAACAATGCTTTCGCCTGCTGTGACGGGAGCGGGTGTCTTCCGCTTCTGGTTGACAGGATCTGCGAATGAGACGCGTGGTAATGTCTTGGTGAGCAAAGTTATTGGCTCTGAGACTACGGACTTGGTCTATCTGGAAGGACCGTTTGGCAAGACGTGGACAGAGTATCGCGTCATCATCAACGATACAACTCCCTCATTGCGTATACAGTTGACAGTGAATGGGTGCGGATTGGATGCCGGAACACTCTATATAGACGATGCTTCGCTCAGTCGTTATGTAGCAGGTGTACCTCCTACTATAACGAACGTGCAGGTAACAGAGCCTCATCCCGATAATGATCATCCATTACGTGTTGAGGCGGCTGTGCTCCCCGGCGAACCAACCATATCTATTGCGGAGGTGGAACTGCTATGGGGATATAGTGCCAATGCTCTCACACAACGCTCATCCATGTCGTTGGTGGGTGAGAATACGTATCGTTCCTCAGCTCTCCCATCGTATAAGGTGGGGCAGAGTCTTTATTATCGGGTAGTAGCGTACGATACCTATTACCGCTCGGATAGCAGTGCTATCTTCAGCCAACTTATTTATGCTGTAGATAATGGTGATAGTGAACGTCCTATCGTCTTCTCGCGTCGACCGGTGCAATTACAGCTCTATCCTCGTGCTGCGGACAATACGGCATCGGTAGCTATCGAGGGACGTATCAGGCGTGCCGGCGTGACGTCGCTGACGCTACTCATGCATCGGGATGGGGTAGAGACGGAGCGTAGGGTGTTGCCTATCGGTGCTGATAGCGCTTTTGCCGAGGCGTTCTCTATCGTGGCAGAGCCTGCACTCTATCGTTTCAGTTATCAGATGAGTGACGAGAGTACGGCTACCGTGCTTGCAGATAGTGTCGTGGCTGGTGATGTGATTATGATTGCAGGGCAGTCCAATGGTGCCGCCGCAGGGTCCGGTAATCCGGGCGTGACGAACCCCTATTGGCGTAACTTCGGTTGTGTGCAGAAGACGCAGACCTACCTGCCCCAAGATACTCTTTGGGGACTTAGTAACTCTGCCGGTTGGGGCTACGGACGTCAGTTCTATAACGGCTGGTCAGGATATATCATCCAGCGTAATATGCTGCGCGATGAACAACTGCCCACTGCTGTTATTAATGTCGCTATCGGTGGTAGTTCGCTCAATCAGAACCTACCTAATGCCGAAGACCATGAGGACCTCAATACCTTCTATGGCGAGGGATTATACCGCATGCGTAAGGCTGGTATAGCGGATGCCGTGAGGGCTATCATCTGGGTGCAGGGAGAGAGTGACCAGAATGGTCTATACGATACCTATCCTGCGCGTTTTGACCTTCTTTATCAAGCATGGAAACAGGATTACCCCAACGTGGAGCGTATCTACGTCTCGCAAATCAATGTCGGATGCGGTACCAGTCCGCATGCCTCCGAGGTGCGTGAGGTCTTGCGCCGCTTGGGTGATAACTATGCCGACGTGACGGTCTTGACCAATGTGGGCATTACCATTCGTTATGATAGCTGCCACTATGTGGATGATGGTTACGACCGTCTCTATAGCCAGTATACGCGTTTGATTCGTCGCGACCTCTATGGCCGCACTTTCACCGTCCCTGTTACCTCGCCCGCTATCCAATCGGTTCATTGGGCTTCTGCTGCCCATGATGCTATCTTTCTGAACTTCAACCAACCCATGGTATGGCCTGAGCCTATGTGGGGACGGGATATGAAAGACTATTTCTATGACCAAAATGAACAACCTATCCCGATGCGTCGTGGTTATGTAGACCCATCAAATAATCATCGTATCATCCTCGAGACAGAGGGTGCTCAATCTGCTCTGACGCACCTGACCTATGGCCCGGACAATTATGTGTATAGTGCTACACGCGGTATGGATACGCTCTATGTCGACCCATGGCTTCGCAACGAAGAGGGTTTTGCGGCACTCACCTTCGATCGCTATCCGATAGGTTCGCCTACTACCACCGCTTGCGAACCTATAGGTGACTACGGATACCTCATGGTTGAGGGCGAGACGCTCCGTTTTGATTCTCCCGCAGTGGTGGATAGTATGACCTTATATACTCCTACTGGCAAGCAGGTACGGGAGACGCAAGGACATGTTCTTCCTTTGGCAGCTCTGCCCCACGGCTTATATGTGGCAACGATACATCTTGCCTCAGGACAGGTCGCTACAGGTAAATTGGTCTATTGACTCAATGTAAGCAATAAGTATTAACCCTAAAAACAAACTATCGTATGAAAAAGACATGTACCCTTATCCTGTTTCTCTCCATGTTGGTGCTTTCAGCGCATGCTGACCTATGGTTGGAGGAGAATTTTAATTATGCTGATGGTCCGCTTGAACAATCTGTTACCCAATTGGAACTCCACAAGTGGATTGTCTCTCGTAAGGCGAATGATGCCTTGGGCACTTCTCCTATGGTCGCAAATCGCAACTTGTCCTACTCGGGATATGTTGCTTCCGGACAAGGTAAAGTGGCTGTCTTAGACCCTGCGGTCGGCTCCGCATCCTCTTCGCAGCGCATCAGTGTGTATTATATCGATACCCTTGGCGCACGTGATACAATGTCCGTATATGCGGCATTCCTCCTGAAACCTGTTTCGGCTTATAATACCACTGGCCGTGACTTTGTGATTTGGGAAGGCTCGGTAGGTAGCTCCATGGTGCGAGGTCGACTTTTTATGGCTAAATCAGCTGATAAAGTTAAGATTGGTATTACCAAAAACTCTACAACGATCTCTGCGTGGTCTGAAGATTTGGAGGTAAACACCACTCACCTTATCGTCATGAAGTATGAATATAACCCGGGTGCAAGTAACGATGTCGTCAAAGTCTTCGTTAACCCGCATTTGGATAAGACGGAAGAGGCAAACTCTTGCCTTGTCTCGTCGGACAATGCTACCGATATGCAGTTGCGTGGCTTCGGCTTGCGCCAGCGTGGTACGGGTGCTGAGATTGGAGGTCTCCGTATCGCTACTACATGGGCTGAGGCACTGGGTGTTAACCCCGCTGACCTCAATGATGATGTCGTTCCGACAGTGGACCCTAACCTTATTCTTGAAGAGTCCTTTGATTATACGACGGGTTCGTTGCTTGAAGGACAGGGAGGATGGCTCGTTAGCACCGCTACGGCTGACCAGGGAGGCTTAAGTCCGGCTATTGGCGAGAATACTCTCTCCTACACGGGCTATGGCTGCACTTCCGGTAAATCTATGCTACTTGATAGCGTGGCACAAGGTATCAGTGGGGACCTCAAACGCAACACTGTCTTACCCTTCGCTTCTGATAAATTGGGCGTGGAGGATACTATATACACGGCTTTCCTTGTCAACTTCTCGGCAATGAATAGCACCTCCGGCAAGGAGTTCTTTGCCTATCTCAAGCAGGGAGCTGCTAACGGAGATAACACCACTATGCGAGGGCGCGTCATGGTAGCTATTCAGGGTAACGACAAACAGTTCGCTATTCGCAAGAATAGTCAGACCATCACTGCTTGGTCGGCCTCCTCTCCTAAGGACGAAACGGCATTGCTTGTCGTGCGATATATCAATCGTAGTACAGGTAGCACCAAGGATCCTGACCATTTCTGCCTCTATGTAAATCCTGACCTCACCAAGTCGGAAGCGGAGAATGCTGCATGTCGTTTGGAAGCTGAGGGCAATGAGGCTGATGGAGGTGCCGACTTGCGGTATATCGCCTTCCGGCAGATGAAGATGAATGCTACCATCGCCGGTATACGTATTGCTAAGACGTGGGCGGCTGCAGTGAACTACAACGCAGAAGTCATCAATGGACTGTTCGATACCTTCATGGACGCTGCTGACAACAGTCCTCGCAAGATGCTCATCGATGGACAGTTATTCATCTTCCGTGGCGAGCATTGTTATACCATTACCGGTCAACCCCTTCGATAATCATTAACCCCATTAATACTATACTTACAATGAAACGTAATCTGTTTACTATCGCTGCCTTGGCAGCATCCCTAACACTGAGTGCTCAGTACACTCAGACCCTACCTTTGGATTACAACGATTTCTTTCGTGTAGAAGCTATCGCAGAGGAAGGCAACTCTTTGGAGAGAGGCGCTTATACCAGTACGTCGCAGGGCAGTGGAGCACCCCTAATGGCTGACCAATGGAACTGTAGTGGTAAGGCTTCCGACCAAGCAGGTTCATCACCTGCCCTCAGTGCCAGTACACTTCAATATGGTGACTATATTGATAATAAGAAAGGTAGTGAGATTAGTCTGCTCGATTTAGGCGGAAGCAGTCTCATTCGCTCCTCTATCTATAGTCTCAAATCTGACTATACCTATAGTGATGCACCCTATTATTTGGCGGCCCTCGTACAGATAACGGGCGCAACGGGTAAAGGCGATTTTCTCGCCTTTGACGGTAACTATACCGCCAATGCTCAGCGTGCACGACTCTATACGAATAAATCAGGTAGTGGATATTGTCTCGGTCTTGGCTGGAATGGTGAACCGACCGTATGGAGCAGTGAATTTGCTTTTGGCTCCACTCACCTTGTCGTCATTAAGGTCACTCCAAATAAGGGGGGCGGTGAAGAGACGGCTGATTTCTTCCTCGATCCTGACCTCGATGCTACGGAAGCAAACAATACCCCCTTGGCAACTCTTTCCGGCGGTACGGGACTGAAGTCCGTACGCGGTATCACAGTGCGCCAACGTACAAAGATTGCCGGTAGTGTGGCAGGTCTGCGTTTCGGTGCATCGTGGGCTGACGTTGTGAAGAAAGCCGTGTCGGGCCTGCCTGCACTTTCGGCTCCCGAAGTAGGGAATGCGTCTGATATCATGGCGGAGTCCTTCGCCGCTAACTGGACGGCTGTAGCTAATGCTGTCGGCTATAAGGTTGAGGTGTATGCCGGTGAAGTACGTATAGCCGACGCCTCCGTCAACGATCCTGATGCTACCTCAATGGTCATCTATAATATGCCTGTTGCTACCTCATTGACCTATACCGTCACTGCCCTTGGGGATAAAATTGCCTATGATAATTCACCTGCATCACAACCCTCCACAGCCTTTGCTACGACACAGGCTCCTGAGTCACTCGTACTGCTCCCTTCTGCAGAGCAATGGGAGGCTTATGGCATGGACAAAGGCACTTATACCGCCGGCTCACTGCCTTCATCTCGTGCTAATGGCTACGAGTTTGTTCAGGCGTATATAGAGCGCTCCATCGACGAAGAGGGAAAGAGTTTCAGTATCGAGAATACCCTTACAGGAGAACGGTTCACTGCTCGCGTCGTTATCGACAAGCAGAAGAACTCCTCTTGTATTATCCTGCCTGCCGTCTTATCGGCTGCACGCGTAGACATTTATATGAATGCAGGTAGTGATGGCAAGAAGATGAATGTCGAACAATACGATTTCGCCACGTCTACATGGACACGCCTCGCCGAGTTGAATGTTAATAAGGCACTGGCGGTCTTCTCCGTTACTCCTTCTGCCGGCGTGGTTAAACTGCGTCTTATCAATCCCGATACAAGTACTAAGTATGTGTGGAAAGTTATCACATACTCTGCCGAGCCTGCCGTACTTGATGTGCCTGTGCTCAACCCGGCAACCGACATAACCGCCAATTCCTTCACCGCATCTTGGGCGACTGTTACTGCGGCAGCGGGCTATCGCCTAATCGTTTATAACAACGAGTCTCTCGTCATCAAACGTCTCACCCTGTCTGCCGAGGAGACATCGGTGACTATTTCCGAACTTACACCCGAGACAACATATACTTACAAGGTGTCGGCTATCGGTGATGACGTTGCAACAACGAACTCCGACCTTACTGAGCTTCAGACCGTCACGACCGCTGCCGCAGGACCGGCTACTGCTTTGGATGAGACGGCTCTACAAACTCCTGCCCGAAAGGTTATCAGCAACGGTGAGATACTCATCGAGCGCGATGGCGCACTCTTTACCGTAATGGGTATAGAACTCAAGTAATCACCGCATATGCGTCGTACGCTCTACATAGCCCTACTGGTTCTGTCACTCGTTCGGGTGGCAGAACCGGTGGCTGCGCGTACCATACGCGTCACTAAAGCATCGGCGATTAACAACACAACTTTCTCCCCAGGCGATACGGTTGTGATGGCGGCAGGTGTATGGACGAACCAGTCCGTCTCACTGCGTGGGAACGGCACTGCTTCCGCACCTGTCGTACTCATGGCTTCCACACCCGGACAAGTGCAGATGCGCGGCAATAGCACACTCACACTCAACGGTAAGTATCAGGTGGTAACAGGACTTGATTTCAACGGTACCTATACCGGCTCCTCCCATATCATCACTTTTGCCGCCGGATCCGAGCATTGCACACTTGCGCATTGCCGCATACAGGACTATTCCACATCCTCGCTCTCTACGGATAATAAGTGGGTGTCCTTACGAGGCAAGGAGCATACCGTCACACACTGCTCCTTCTCCGGAAAAGCCAATATGGGAACGTTGCTGGTCGTATGGCTGGAGTCGGGTATCGTACCACGACATACCATCTCCTATAACGACTTCGGCTATCGGCAATCGCTTGTTGATAGCGACGGTAAGGCACTCAACGGACAAGAGATAATACGTATCGGTGATAGTTCCACCAGTATGCAGGATGCTTCCTGTCTCGTGGAGAATAATATCTTTACCGACTGCGATGGCGAGATTGAGACTATATCCAATAAATCATGCTCCAATACCTATCGCTACAATGTCTTCCGACATAGTGCCGGCTCTATCACTCTCAGACATGGCAATGGATGTCTCGTCGAGCATAATTATTTCTTCGGCGAGGGCAAAGCCGCTACAGGCGGTGTTCGCATCATTGGCGAAAACCATACCGTCATACATAATTATTTTCATTCCCTCACGGGAAATAACTTCCGCGCTGCAATCTGTGTCGTCACCGGACGACAAAACTCTGAACTGAACGGCTATTTTCAAGTCAAAAATGCCGTCATCGCACATAATACCTGCGTCAACTGCAAAGAGGCTGTTTGCCTTAATTATAATACCTCCTCTGACTGTACCATGCCGCCTCTCTCCTCACGTCTTGATTCCAACATAGTCTATAATGATGCATCAAACAAATCGAATATCATCGTCAATATTGCTGCGGCCGGAGGCTCACTCACTCAGTTTGGTAATACCTATAATGCGGGTAAGTGGAAAAACTATTCTCCTGCCACTTCGGCGTGGACCAAACAGACCGCTTTGCCGCTTCCCGTCTTCGATGACGAGAATCTCCTTGCCGTGGAGGATGTTGGACCGGATTGGCTTCGTCCTGACCTCTCCACCTCTTTATCACTCAATCCTCTTTTCTCTACGGGAGAGGAGGCAGTGGAGAGACTCCTATGGCTCAATGGCATGATTGTACTACAGCATGATGGTCAACTATATAATCTCAACGGATCGCGTATACAATGATTATGAAACGCTATTTAACTATTATTCTTTTGCTTGCGTTGACGCAACTCATCAACGCCGCTATCCCTGTCGCCGGACAAGTTAAGGACGACAAGGGTGAACCGCTTATCGGTGTTAATATCACCGTCACAGGGACAGGACAAGGTACGCTGACCAATATAGACGGTGAGTTTGCCATTGAGGTCGATCCCGGGAGCACACTCTCCTTCTCTTACATGGGTTATCAGACACGGACTCTGCCGGTCTCTATGGACTTTATGCACGTTACTCTCACCGAGACAACACAGGATATTGACGAGGTTGTGGTGGTGGGCTATGGTGTGCAGAAGAAGTCTCACCTTACCGGTTCTGTCACAAAGTTCCAAGACGACAACCTCGGTGATATGGCGGTGTCACGACTCGACCAGGCTCTCCAAGGTAAGATAGCCGGTGTGAACATCGGTAATGTCTCCTCCGAAGCCGGAGCCGCTCCACAAATACGTGTTCGCGGTATGGGCTCCATATCTGCCTCCAACGAACCCCTCATAGTCGTTGACGGCTATCCTATGGAGGATGGACTCAGTATGGTTGACATGAATGATGTCGAGTCCATCGAGGTGCTTAAGGATGCCGCATCGGCAGCAATATACGGCTCACGCGGTGCCAATGGTGTCATTCTCATCACTACCAAAAGCGG
>CAMHEP010000063.1 GCA_946184195.1 uncultured Bacteroidales bacterium
ATAGTGCGTGTCTTGAAGATACGTGGATAGGGCTCTTTGGTGATACAGATGCTGGGATAGGACTTTCCATCCTTAAGCAAAATATTATAGTGAGGTTGATACTGCTTGATAAGATTGTTTTCAAGCAGAAAAGCGTCTTGCTCTGTATCAACTACAATATATTGTATATCAGTGATATTGCGTACTAATTGACGTGTTTTCAGCCATTCATGTTCTTTCTGAAAATAACTACTCACCCGTCGTTTTAAGTTATGAATGATAGATGCAATATGTTCGCTGACGTTACTCACCGCAGGCATATATATTTTTTAGTAATGGATAAGGCTCTGTACCTCTATATCCTTGAATAGTTTACGTGCTTCGAGGTCGTCCAGTTCGATGACGAAATTAGCGTAAATCTTCTTTACTCCAGCTTTTTTTACCAGTTCGACAGCAGCCAGTGCAGAACCGCCTGTTGCGAGTAGGTCATCGTGGATAAGAACCACATCGTCAGGTTTGAGTGCGTCCTTATGCAGTTGGATAGTATCTGTGCCGTACTCCTTGGTATAACTCACCTCGATAGTATCTGCGGGCAGTTTACCGGGTTTGCGTACAGGGACAAAGCCTGCTCCTATCTTCATTGCAATAGCCGGTGCAAAGATAAATCCGCGTGATTCCAGTCCAACTACCTGTGTGATACCTTTGTCGCGATAGATAGCGGCTGTTTGGTCTACAACCCACTGCATGCATTCAGGGTGTTTGAGTACGGTGGTGATGTCTTTGAATTGTATTCCCTTCCTTGGAAAATCGGGAATGTTTCGAATCATTGATTTAAATTGTTCGCTGTTCATAGTGTATAGTGTTTTATTAAATTGTTCCACGTGAAACATTCTTGTGTAACTCGCTGCGTCTATCGTCCCATAAGTACGAGCAGGACGCTGATATCGTTGGGGCTAACACCCGGTATACGACCCGCCTGACCGATATTAGTGGGGCGGATGCGCGATAGTTTCTGTCGTGCCTCTGTGGAGAGCGATTGAATACTATGATAGTCCATGTCCTCGGGTAGGCGTATGGAGTCGAGTCGTTGCAATTTGTCTGCCATCATGCGTTCACGGCGGATATAACCATCGTATTTTATATTAATCTCCGCGGATTCAACAACCTCTTCAGCCAATTCACCAAAGCTGTCAATGAGGATATGTAGTTCGGGGATATGTCTGCCAATGTCCATAATAGTGAGTTCGGGACGAAGAACGAGGTCTATCAGTTTGCTGCCATGTTGCAGCGGACTGGAACCCATATTGACAAGCCAGCTATTGGCTTCGCGTTGGTGGGCTGTAGTGGTAGTTAGAAACTCGGTGAGAGAACGTATGGCAGCCTCTTTACGCAGATAGAGGCTGTGACGATAATCATCGCATAGACCGATGCGATAACTACGTTCGGTGAGACGCTCGTCGGCATTGTCCTGACGCAGCAAGATACGATATTCCGCCCGACTGGTGAACATACGGTAAGGCTCATCTACGCCTTTGGTAACCAGGTCGTCGATGAGTACGCCTATATAGCTTTCGTCGCGTCCCATCGTGAAGGGTGCTAAACCATTTACCTTGAGGTGGGCATTCACACCTGCTACCAAGCCTTGTCCCGCTGCTTCCTCATAACCGGTTGTGCCATTGATTTGACCTGCGAAAAAGAGATTAGCAATCCGTTTAGTCTCCAGCGTATGGTGAAGCTGGGTAGGATCAAAGAAATCGTATTCGATAGCATAGCCGGGGCGATAGAGCACCACATTCTCCAATCCGGGAATAGTCTTCATCGCCTGCCACTGTATCTGCCAGGGTAGGCTGGAGGAGAAGCCGTTGACATAGTATTCATTGGAGTGAACACCTTCCGGCTCAAGGAAGAGTTGGTGAGCAGATTTGTCAGCAAAGGTGACAATCTTAGTCTCTATACTGGGACAATAGCGCGGTCCGATACTACGTATCTGACCATTATAGAGGGGAGATTCAGGTAGTCCGCGTCGTAATACGTCATGTGTAGAGGAATTGGTATAGGTAATCCAACAGCTCATCTGCGGGAGCTCACGATGGACGGTGTCGAGATAGGAGAAACGGTGATTATCATTATCTCCCTGTTGCTCAATGAGTTTGGAGAAGTCTATACTACGCCGGTCAATACGTGCGGGAGTACCCGTTTTCATGCGGTCTGTAGTGAAACCTATAGAGGCGAGTTGGTCGCTTAGTCCATGTGCTGCCGGTTCGCCGATGCGTCCCCCCACAATCTGCTTGGGCCCGAAATGCAGCAGTCCGTTGAGGAAAGTGCCGTTAGTGAGGACAACAGCTTGCGCAGACATCTCTATACCAAGAGCCGTCTTGACCCCATAGACTTGCCCATCGTGAAGAATCAGTTCAGTCACTACATCTTGCCATATATGCAGATTGTCTGTGTTGCTGAGCGTATCTACCCATGCCTCGATGAAGCGTTTACGATCACTCTGACTACGTGGACTCCACATGGCCGGACCTTTGGAACGATTGAGCATACGGAACTGTATAGCCGTACGGTCTGTTATTTGTCCCATTTGACCACCAAGAGCATCTATTTCTCTGACTATCTGACCTTTAGCTATACCTCCAACGGCAGGATTACAACTCATCTGACCAATCTTATTCATATCCATGGTGATGAGTAGCGTCTTGCTTCCTAAGCGTGCCGCTGCGGATGCTGCTTCACACCCGGCATGTCCTGCACCAACTACTATGACATCGTATTTAAAATCCACGTAATCAATTATTTATCTATGTATACCTTTGTTCTTATGACTCCATTTCCATTGTCCGTTGAAACTCCCGCTATGTATAGTTCGCACGGCAGGAATGAAAGCGTTCTCCAGGTGTGTCTGTTCGGTTACCTGTCCACTCTCTTTATCCATCGTGATGCCTATGATGTCGAAGCGGGGAGACTTGTCAATCCGATAATACTTGATATACGCATTGGCAGCTGCCACAACACGGGCACGTTTGGCGGCATCTACTTTTTCCTCGGGTGTTACTCCGCCAAAATGGGAAGTACGTGTTTTGACCTCGACAAAGACTATCTCGTGCTTATTACTCGCAATGATGTCCAGTTCGAGATGTCCCATACGCCAATTGGTTGCATCGATATGGTAGCCCTTCTTCTCCATCATACGAGCAGCATATTGTTCCCCCAATTGTCCTATGGTGTTGTGTATAGCCATACGCGATGCGTTGCAAGTAATAACTTGCAAAGATACTGCAAAAAAATGGAATATGCAAATAAAAAATCGTTAATGTAGTTTTTCCACCCTCGCAGCGTCCAATCTGAGTAGGATAAAGAGTAGCAGGGTGAAGCCCCATAACGAACTACCACCATAGCTGAAGAATGGCAACGGTATACCTATTACCGGCAGCAGACCAAGCACCATTCCTATGTTGATGGTGAAGTGGAAGAAGAAGATACATGCCACAGCATAAGCATATATCTGGCTGAAATTATCACGCTGACGCTCAGCTATGTAGACAAGCCGAATGAGGAAAGTCAGGTAAAGTAGTACAACGGCTGCTGAACCCATGAAACCCCATTCTTCACCTACGGTACAGAAGATGAAGTCGGTGTCCTGCTCGGGTACAAAACGTAGTTTTGTCTGCGTTCCCTGTAGGTATCCCTTACCAAAGAACTGTCCGGAGCCGATAGCTATCTTAGCTTGGTTGACATTATAACCGGCACCACTGGGGTCATCCTTGATACCGAGAAGAACCTCTATACGTACCTGTTGGTGGGGTTGAAGGATATGTTGGAAGGCATAATTGCACGCCAGCATATAGCCTGAGTATACGATTAGCCCCGCCACTATCCACCATGTAGAGAAGCGTTTAACCTGGCGATTGTTCCACAACCATAAGGCAGCAAATGCGAGTATGATGATAATAATAGCCGGTATCCAAGAAAACTTAATCACTACCACAAAGACTACTGCTGCCAATAGTCCTGCCAGTAGCACCAGTCCGGTCATACCCTGGCGATAGAAAACCAGTAAGAATGAAGAAAAAACCAAAGCCGAACCCGTTTCGCGCTGCAGAACCATGATGATAAACATGGGAACCAGTACGATGAGACCGGGGATAATCAAATCACGCCAATCGCGCATTTTATACTCATATTGCCCCATATATTTAGCCACAGCTAAGGCTGTGACGCACTTGGCTATCTCAGCGGGCTGAAGGCTGATGGGACCAAGACTAATCCATGAGTAAGACCCTTTTACGTTGTGTGCAAGCAGTGGTGTGGCAAGCAGTACCAATAGGATAACACCATAGAGTATGTAGGCTAATACATCATATGTCTTATAGTCAATAAGGAGAATAACTACCCCCATCGCTAAAGCCGATAGTATCCATATAAATTGTTTACCGGCACGATTGGAGAAATCAAAGATACTCGTTTGCTCAAACGTATAACTGGCACCGTATATATTAAGCCAGCCGAAGAGGGCGAGCGAGATGAACATGAAGATAGTGGCCCAGTCCAAATTTGCTAATATGCTACCATTTCTTGACATCCGGATTCAGTATTTGATTGGCGATTTTGTCGTATAAGGGCTTGCGCGTGATGGTATCGGTTAGGTATTGTTCCATCATGAGGCTTGCTATAGGTGCTGCCCATGTTGCACCGAAGCCGGCATTTTCCACTACAACCGAAACAGCAATTTTAGGCGATTCCATCGGGGCAAAACCGATAAAAATAGCGTGGTCCTTGCCATGCGGATTCTGAACCGTTCCTGTCTTGCCACACATGCTAAGGGAGTCTATATTATACCATCGTCCTGTACCATTGGTCATAACACGATGCATACCATGTCGTACCACCTCAAAGTGTTTTGGGGTAATAGATGTAGTATGTTTGCGTGATTTCATCGAATCATTTCTATTGATGTGAGGTGTTATATACCATCCTCCGTTAGCCACGATAGCGGCTTGATTTGCCAGTTGGAGTGGTGTGACGAGTATCTCTCCTTGTCCGATACTGAGTGAGCGGATGGTGATAGCTTTCCATCCTGTGGGACCATAGAACTTGTCATAGAGACGGACAGACGGAATACTACCACTTGACTGATCCGGTATGTCACTGTCGGAGAATTTATTACCAAATCCGAAGCTCATCACATCGTCACGCCATAATTGATATTGTTGGCGGAAGGTTTCATTATTCTCGCCATATCCTTTACGTTGCAGTAAATCGCGGAAGGCACACCAGAAATAGGGGTTACAACTCTGTTCAATAGCCTGTTCAAGACTGACAGGTGAGCCGTGATGGTGCGTGCATTTGATAGGAGTAGAGCCCGGACCGCTGCAGGGATACATCGTGGCAGGGGTAATACCTTTCTGTTGCAGACAAACAAGAGATTGCACAATCTTAAAAGTGGATCCGGGTGAGTACATTGCTTGTGTAGCGCGATTCAAGAGCGGTTTGGTCTTGTCGTTCTGCAGTGCAACATAGTTCTTGGATCTCTCTTTTCCGACCAGCAGCTGTGGATTCCAAGCAGGATTGCTCACCAGTGCAAGTATCTCGCCTGTCTCGGGTTCGATAGCTACGACGCTACCTATTTTACCGCGTAGTAATCGCTCCGCCAATAGTTGTAGTTCTATATCAAGGCTGATGTTGAGGTCTGTACCTGCGTGTGCCGGTTCGTCCAGTTCGCCATTACGATAACTTCCCTGTATGCGTCCTTTGGAGTCGCGCATGAGAATCTCCACACCTTTCTCACCACGAAGCTCTTTCTCATAAACGCGTTCTATGCCATCGCGACCGGAATAATCACCGGTCTGATAGTAACTATCACGATCCAAATCTCGTTGGTTAACCTCACCGATGCTTCCCAATACGTGCGAGGCGGAGCTATAGGTGTATTCGCGTAGTGTACGTTTGCGTATCTGTACGCCTGGGAAACGATAGAGCGCTTCCTGCAGAGGGGCGATGTCTACCTTATTCAATTGGGAAAGGAAGACTTGGGGGGTATAAGGAGAGAAACCGCGGTTCTTACGTACATTGGAGATCTCTTTTATTTGTGCCTGAAAATCCTCATGAGTGATATTTAGTGCCTGACAAAAAGCGGTTGTGTCAAAGTTTTGACGCATCTCGCGTAGGATGACTGTGACCTCGTAGATAGGTTGGTTGGAGACAAGTAGTACTCCATTACGATCGTATATCAAACCACGCGATGGATAAATTGTTTGACGAAGCAGTGCGTTACTCTCTGCTTTGTTGCGCGTAGATTGGTCGATAATCTGGAGTTGAAAGAGCCGAACGAGGAAGATGCACGCTACCAATATCATGATACCGCTGATGATAAATCGCCTATTATAGTATTGGTCGTTTATCATTGGCGAGTATGTATTAGGTCGTATAATATGATGAGCACCAATGATATAAATGCACTGATGATGATACTCAGTATAATCCAACCTATATGATGAAAACTCCATGCACTCAATATCTGTACCATGGCATGGTGAACAAGAGTTAGTACGGCTATATATTGCAGCCATCCGGACATACCAAGGCTCGAACTGTCAATACTGCCTGTCAATCGTTCCGGCTCAAAGACCAAATGGGGAATCATGCTTCGCCGCAGGTACATAAGTAGTGTACATGCCGCCATATGTACACCCGGTGTGGTGAGAAAAAGGTCCATGATAAAACCAACGATAGCACCAATAATGAGTTCGATGGGCACACTCAAAGTGATAGGCATAGTCATCAGACATATTATATATATATATGGATGACACATACCCATGAAATGCAGGTTACCGATGAGTAGTACCTGTATGAACATGATGGCGATATATTGTACTATTTGCTTAATCCACTCCATTCTTTCTCCAATGTATGTTGTTCGTCTGCCAGTTCGTTATCGATGACTTGCACGTAGTTGAGTCGTTTAAAGTCTGCAACGAGTCGCATGCGTATGGTATAGTATATATCTCCATCGCCGAGTTCCACTTTTTCTACCACTCCTACGGGAACACCGGCAGGAAAAGCAGTTGCCAAGCCACTGGTAACAACGGTATCTCCCTGTTCAGGATGTACGTGTGAAGCTATCTCCTCCAGTTGAGCATAAGTGCAACTGCGTCCATCCCAATGCACAGTACCGATATAATCGTTTTTCTTGAGGCGGCATGAGAGCTGCATCTTGGTGTGAATAATCGGTATGACAAGTGCGTAATGTTCACTCACTGCACATACGATACCCACTGCACCATCGCTATTCCGCACACCCATACCTGAGCGGATACCCTCATGTATTCCTTTGTTGAGGGTGAGGTAGTTGTGCTGCTCGTTGGTCGTGAGATGGATGAGTCGAGCCGGCATATAATGAATATTTCTCAAACTCTTGCTCACGGAGTCGGCTATGTGTTCTGCCTGCAGTTGTTCCAATTCGCTCAACCGTCCACGTAGGAAAGCGTTTTCATCGGCCAAGATGGTGTTGGTCCGCCTTAGGGAGAAGTATTCGGTGATGTTGTTCCATGTTTGGTAGTGGAACGCCGTCAGCTTGTTTGCGGACGTCAATACAGTACTCTTAGGATAGTCGCTATATGTGATAATGAGCAAAAAAGCAACAACTTCCAGGCTCATGAATACCAGGAAGTTGCTGTATCGTAGTATGAACTGCAGCAGACTGCGCATACCTTATCGAATGAGGAATCCGAAGTTTCGTGTATTTTTCAGCGCGATACCCGTACCTCGTGCTACAGCGTGTAGTGGATCTTCTGCAACATGGAACGGAATGGTAATTTTGTCCGTTAGTCGCTTTGACAATCCGTGCAATAATGCACCACCACCGGTGAGGTAAATACCTCTCTTGACGATGTCGGCATAAAGCTCAGGAGGTGTGGTTTCAAGGGCTTGCATGATGGCGCCCTCAATCTTTTGGATGCTCTTCTCCAGACAATGTGCTATTTCCTGATAACCGACAGGTACCTGCATAGGAAGTGCGGTCACCTTGTTAGGACCGATGACAATATAGTCATCCAGAGGGTCATCCAACTCGGGCAAGGCTGAACCTACCTGTATCTTGATGCGTTCAGCGGTCGGTTCGTCAATACGTATGTTATGCATACGTCCCATATACTCTACGATGTCAGCGTTGAAATCGTCACCGGCAATCTTGATGGACTTATTAGTCACAATACCACCCAAAGATATAACGGCAATCTCGGTCGTACCACCACCAATATCTACAACCATACATCCCTCAGGACTCTCCACATCAATACCCATACCGATTGCAGCAGCCATGGGTTCATAAATCATGTATACATCGCGTCCGCCGGCATGTTCACTACTATCGCGTACAGCACGTATCTCCACCTCAGTACTGCCTGACGGAATACATACTACCATACGGATACTGGGAGTAAATAGACGTGTCTGCTTGGGAATCATACGTATCATTCCACGAATCATCATCTCGCAGGCATAGAAATCTGCAATCACACCATCGCGTAGTGGTCTCACCGTACGAATCAGCGTACCACCTTTACCAATCATCTGTTGTGCACGACGTCCAACGGCTACCATTTTATTGTCTGCCACATTGATGGCTACTACTGAAGGCTCATCTACTACCACCTGATCATCACAAATGATGATGGTATTGGCCGTTCCCAAATCAATGGCAATTTCTTGTGTAAAAGAAAAAAGTCCCATTCTTTCTCTCTAAAATTGTTTAATAGGATGAATACTTATATTGTAAAATTGTGCAAAGTTACAACTTTTTTTTGAAATATAAAATATAGAGTCACTTTTTTTTGAAAAAAAAATAGAGGAACGACTTTCGTCATTCCTCTCGCGCTCCCTCTAGGACT
>CAMHEP010000064.1 GCA_946184195.1 uncultured Bacteroidales bacterium
CGTAAACCTCTTGCGTGACGGCAGCGTTCTGACCACGCTCGGTAGGAGCTCCAAAGGTGGTAATGTTAATCTTGCCACCATTGTCAAACACCTTGTCCGCCGAGAAGAAATATCCCAATGAATAGTATTTGATACCTTCACCCAAGATACCTTTGTTGTCGATGTAAGGTGAGAAACGGTAAGCCAGTTGTCCGATGAATGACCATCCATTCTTGAGCGGACCGCTTGCGTAACTGGCACGTACCGCCGCTTTGTAGTTACGGTTTGTTCCGGCTACGCTCACTTTCCAACCCTGCGCAAAGCGGGAAGCTTCCATGAGGTAGTTGGTGCTACTTCCCATACCTCCAAATGTGAAATTAGTTGCACCGATGGGATTGACTACCTCTTTGTTACGACTTGCGTCGTTCAGACCGCCCATAGCAGAGAAATTGAATGTTCCCCGTTCTGCGGAATTGAAATTTAAACCATTGATGTAGGTGGTCTCATAACTATTCTCATAGCCACGGTTACGATAACGGGCGGATGACCAAGCAAAAGAGATGGTCGAATTGAAGACATCCGTACTGGCAGAAGCAGAAGATGCTTGTTGCTGTGAACGTCCCTCATCATCGGTCAGCTCGTTCTCGGATAGCGAGAGCAAGATCTCATCCTTTGCCTCCACGGTTACGTCTTGACTCAGGGTGATGTTACCGATGTCGGTTGTCTGCCCTTCGTGTAGTTGTACGAGTTCCACACTCTCCATGAAGCCTTCAGCCTCAATGATCATCTCTTCATCACCTGCGTTGAGGTAAATGAAGGAGAACTCGCCATTCGCGTTGGTCTGAGTGGAGATGTTTTGATTGACCAATGTAATCACGGCATTCGGAATAGCCTTGTCTGTTCCATCGATCACCAAACGTCCTTTCAAGCCAACACTTGCAGCCGGTGCATTGTGTCCGGTGCTTCCTGTCTCTTGCACATTTTGTGCCTGTAGTCGGTTTACACCTACCATAGTTGCCATTAAGCAAGAGAAGAGAACAATAAGTGTTTTTCTCATGTTAGTTAGTTTTGATAAGATTAATAATAGGGTTTATTTCATATATTGTCGTTTGTTTGTCTCCATTTAGGATTAGAATTCTGCTGTCTTCGGTGTACGCGGGAAGGGTATGACATCACGAATATTCTGCATACCTGTCACGAAGAGCATCAGTCGTTCGAATCCCAGTCCGAATCCGGCATGTGGTGCCGAACCGAAGCGGCGAGTATCCAGATACCACCACATATCCTTCATGGGGATATGCCGGCGTTCTATCTCGTCGTTCAGTTTCTCAAGACTCTCCTCACGTACGCTACCGCCAATGATTTCACCTATCTGGGGGAAGAGTACGTCCGTTCCTTGTACGGTCTTTCCGTCTTCATTGATTTTCATATAGAAAGCCTTAATCTCCTTGGGATAGTCGGTCATAATGACGGGTTTCTTGAAGTGTTCTTCCACCAAGTAGCGCTCGTGTTCCGATGCCAAATCGTCTCCCCATGCACAGGGGAACTCAAATTTCTTACCGTTCTTGATAGCTTGTTGCAGGATCTCAATACCCTCCGTGTAACTGAGGCGTACGAACTCTGTGTTAATCACACTCTGAAGACGCTCGATGAGACCTTTGTCAACATATTGGTTGAGGAAGGCGAGGTCGTCTTGACAGTGCTCCAGTGCCCAGCGAACGCAGTATTTGATAAAGTCCTCCTCAAGATCCATCAATTCATCTTTCTGAATAAATGCTACTTCGGGTTCTATCATCCAGAACTCTGCCAAGTGGCGTGGAGTGTTGCTGTTCTCCGCACGGAACGTTGGTCCGAACGTGTATATCTTGCCCAGAGCCATTGCTCCCAATTCGCCTTCCAGTTGTCCGCTAACCGTTAGAGCTGCCATCTTCCCGAAGAAATCGTCCGAGTAGTCTATCTGACCGCTCTCATCTTTCTTGAGGTTATATAGGTTCTTGGTTGTTACTTGGAACATCTGTCCTGCTCCCTCGCAGTCGCTGGCTGTGATGAGAGGGGTGTGAAAATAGAAATATCCGTGCTCATGGAAGTACGTGTGAATAGCCATTGCCATATTGTGACGTATGCGGAATACGGCTCCAAACGTATTGGTACGCGGACGAAGGTGAGCGATTGTACGGAGGTACTCCATGCTCAGTCCTTTTTTCTGGAGCGGATATTTCTCAGGGTCGGCGGTACCGTATACTTCAAGTTCCGTGAGTTGTATCTCTACATCCTGTCCGGCACCTTGACTTGCTACCAATATACCGGTGGCTGAGATGCATGCACCGGTGGTCACCGGCTTGAGTTGTTCCTCGGGGAAACGTTCCAGATCGACCACAATCTGGATATTCTTAATGGTGGAACCGTCATTTAGGGCTATAAAACTGACCGCTTTGTTTCCCCGACGGCTACGAACCCATCCTCGCACGTTGATAGGCTCGTTTAGAGCCTTACTTTGTAGAGCATCTTTTATCTCTGTTCGTTTCATATATCGTTATTTCCTTTCTTTTGCGTTTAGTAGTTGTACATATAATATATTTTATAAGATGTACGCGCGCGTTAGAACGGTGCGGCATCTTGTTGCAATGTGGCGCCTTCGCTCTCGGGGAGACTGTTGAATCCTCCCATACGCGAGTTGATGGTTACTTCGCCGGCAGAGGGTAGAGGAGTGAGGTCTCTATCGTCCCATGTCTCGTCTTCGTTCTGGAATTTAGCAAACTTATTCCTGAATCGTAGCCATATACTATCCGTTGCACCGTTACGGTGTTTAGCCACGATGATTTGTCCCAATCCGCGTAAGTCTTTTCCTGTTTTCTCGTCGTTGTACAGGTGATAATATTCCGGTCTATGGATAAAGCATACCATATCGGCATCTTGCTCGATAGCTCCCGACTCACGTAGATCACTCAGTTGTGGCGTCTTACCTTCCACACCCGTACGTGATTCTACGTTACGGTTCAACTGTGAAAGGGCTATTATAGGGATATCCAGTTCCTTAGCAAGTGCCTTCAGGTTACGAGAGATGATACTGATTTCTTGTTCACGACTGCCGAAATTCATGCCGGTCGCATTCATGAGTTGCAGGTAGTCGATGATGATAAGTTCCACTTTTTTCTCGCGGACCAACTTACGTGCTTTGCTGCGCAGTTCGAATACACTTAAACTGGGTGTATCATCCACATATATAGGTGCACCTTGCAGTTCATTGACCTTGTGCTCCAGCTGATTCCATTCCTGATTGGTGAACTTACCGTTTTTTATCTTGTCGCCTTCTATCTCGCATACGTTCATTATGAGACGATTGACCAGCTGCACATTACTCATCTCGAGCGAGAACATGGCTACGGGGCGTTTGTAGTTCACCGCCATATTCTTTGCCATGGATAGCACGAACGCTGTTTTACCCATAGCAGGACGTGCGGCGATGATGATGAGGTCACTCTTCTGCCATCCGCTCGTTATTTTGTCCAACTCCTTGAATCCCGACGGAACACCGCTGATGTTTCCTTCGTTCTTGGAGGCTTTACGCATACGCTCGAATGCCTCTTCAATCACAGGGTCAATCTGTGTGACATCTCGTTTCTGTGCGCGTTGGCTTATCTCGAAGATGGAAGCCTCGGCATGTTGCATCAGTTCGTCCACATCCTGTGTCTCATCGTAGGCAGATTCCTCTATTTGGGCTGCCATAGCAATAAGGTCGCGTGCTGTGGCTTTTTGTGCTACTATCTGTGCGTGATATCTCAGGTGTGCAGTAGAGGCAACCCGCCGTGTCAGTTCACTTATATATAGTGCGCCTCCGGCTTGCTCCAAGGTACCTTGATTCTTCAATTTCTCCGCAACGGAGAGAATGTCGATAGGTTGATCTTTGGCGGCGAGGGCACGTATAGCCTCAAAGACCAGTCTATTTTGATCCTTGTAGAATGTCTCCGGACGCAACAAATCTGCGACGGTGGCATACGCCTCCTTCTCAATCATGAGGGCACCCAGCACCGAATCCTCTAATTCCGGTGCCTGTGGGGGCAATTTGCCTGCTTCGCTTGGTCCCACTTTGGGGACATTGTTATTCGGTCTTTTTCGTGTTGTTGTAGGCATCTAATAATTCGTTAGCTGCTATAAAACTTGATATCTCATTATTCAGCACGTGTTGCTCTGCCTTGGCGATGAGTTTTTCCATCGCGGGGTGTTGGTAGAATCCGTTGAGCAGAGCGGCGTTGATTGTTTCGTACATCCAGTATTTGGCTTGTTCAGTACGATGGTGGTCGAAATACCCGTTCTTGCGTGTGAAGGCGATATATTCCTCTATATTGTTCCACACATCCTTGACGCCGGTATGGTCAATACTGGAGCAGCACAACACCTCGGGTGTCCACCCGCTCTCGCTTGGAGGAAAGAGCATGAGTGCGTTCTTAAAGCTTACGCGGGAAGCCCGTGCACGCTCCACATTATTGCCGTCACACTTATTAATGGCTATTCCATCCGCCATTTCCATGATACCTCGTTTGATACCTTGTAGTTCGTCTCCTGTTCCGGTCACTTGTAGGAGCAGGAAATAATCGACCATCGAGTGTGCGGCTGTCTCGCTTTGCCCCACACCTACTGTTTCAACCAAGATGGTGTCAAAGCCTGCCGCTTCACATAGCACGATGGTCTCACGTGTTTTGCGTGCCACGCCACCCAATGAGCCTGCACTGGGGCTGGGACGTATGAAGGCATTGGCTTGCGTAGACAGTTCATTCATACGTGTCTTGTCGCCTAATATGCTACCTTTGCTACGTTCGCTACTCGGGTCAATAGCCAATACAGCAAGATGTTTCCCTTCCTTGCATAGTTCCGTACCGAGAGCCTCGATGAAGGTAGACTTGCCCGCACCCGGAACACCCGTGATGCCTACACGTATACTTCCTCCCGAGTAAGGCAGACACTGTTCAATCACCTTTTGGGCGATAGCCTGGTCTGCGGGTAAGTTGGATTCCACCAATGTCACTGCTTGACCAAGGATTGATATATCGCCACGGCGTATACCTGCCACATATTCCTCGGCACTGAGCACGCGTTTTTTCCTGTGGAAAGCAGCATAGGGATTAACGTTCGGCAGGGTCTCTACGCCTGCGTTGACCGTAAGCCCTATGTACTCCTTATCGTTCTCGGGATGTTTCATCATGACAAGTCTCCCTCTTATTGTACGTTGTAACGCAGGTTGATGGTGCGTTTAGGCTCTTTCGGATCGTTGGTCAGTACCACGATTTGACGCTTGTAATCGCCTTTCTCCAGTACCTTACCGCCTTCCATAGCTTTGTATTCCACTTTGATGGCACCTTTCTTACCCGGCTTAATGCTCTTAGGTGCAACTACTTTGATAGCATCGTCGTGGCTGTATACGCGGCGTATCATCAATGGCGTAGCACCCATATTCTGTATCTTGATTTGTTTTTTGAGAGTTGCCCCGCTTCCCACGCTCCATGTCTCAGCCGGCTCTTCAATCTCAGCGATAGGTGCTTGCTGACGTTGCTCCAGACTTAGATTAGAGAAATCCTCTTCCACTTCGCCTTTCAGATTAATGCGATATGCATCGCTATGTTCAGCTTTACCGTTTACCACAACCTCAACGGCAGACTCTACAGGACCATATATGTCGTTATCCATCGTTACCAGATGTAGTATGAACTTACCGGTTTCGTTGGGTTTGAGCGTTTTGAGAGTGGCCTGTCCGTCAATGTACAAATCTTTGGTAGGCAGAGCCAATTCCACGGTGATGTCGTGGTCTGTCTTGTTGGCGTATTCAATCTCCTGTACACCTACTTGACCTTTTTTCACTACGCCGAAGTATGCACTGTTGCTCTTCAGGCTCAATTCACCCATCTGTACAGGATAAGCGTTAACGGGTTTAGCGGGTTTGGGAATCACTTCACCCTTGATGTATAGCCGTTTGGTAGCTTCTGTAGCGTTACTGGTGACGGTAATGGTCTTTTGGAATCTGCCGGGACGACCATTGGGGTTGTATGTCACGGTGATTTGACCTTCCTGACCGGGTTCTACCGGTTCGCGTGTCCATTTCGGGGTAGTGCAACCGCAACTGGCACGAACGTTACTCAGTACAAGCGGCTCCATACCTTCATTCTTGAATGAGAAAACTGTCGTTACGCGACCGTCTGCCTCGTTGATTTTTCCGAAATCATGTTGGGTTTTCTCAAAGGTGATAACGGGTTTCTGACCCATTACTGCTACGGCGCATACAATGAGCGCCATCATGGTGAACAACTTTTTCATACTTTTACTTCTGTTGATGTTTATGTTTTGTCTTATTTATCGTTTTGCTCTTTCTCAGTTGAACTCTCCGTATTGCATGCTATGTCGTTGTGCGGCGATGATTTCCGGCATCTTCTTGAGAGCCGCGAAGAGCTCTTCCAATTCCCGTTTATCGTAGACGTACACATCCATATGTGCAATGAAGAGTCCGTCTTCTGCCTTGGCTTCAAGGTGTCGCATGTTGATATGGAACTCGGTCGTGATGACAGTCAATACTTGGATCAGTACGCCAAATTTATCGACTCCACGCACCTCTATCCGTTCGATAAACGACTGCACGCGGTGAGTGTCCCATGTGGCAGCGTAGAGGCGCTTACCCTGTGACGTCTTCAGTCGTTGTGCCTCAGGACAGTCTAACTTGTGTATATATATCGTCCCATCCTCGGCCTTGTATCCCATGACTTCGTCTCCGGGAATAGGATGGCAGCAATCTGCCTGTTTATATTGCTTACCGAGGTTCTCGTCGGTGAGGACGATGAATTTACTCTCTTTCTTTTTCTTGGTAGCTTCCTTCTCGCCGGATGCTTGGGTTGATTCGTTGTTGATGTCATCCGTGTTCAAATCAACGTTTTTCTTTGCATCGTTTGAGCGGGAGAAGGGGTTGAGGCGTTTCCAGATACTGCGTTTGGGGAAGGCTATGTCTGCAAGTTTGCCTATTTGCAACTCTTTCTTACCCAACAAGAGGTATAATTGTGCGGGTTGGCGTATCTCGTAGTAGTTGAGAACACGCTGCAGCACATTATCCTTATATTCTGTCAGTCCTTGAGCATCGAGCATATCATTAAACAGCTGCTCGCCCTCCAAGGTCAGTCGTCTCTCTTCCCGATGGAAGAAGTTCTGTAATCCTGTTTGCGACTTAGCCGTCGTTGCCCATTCTGTCCATTCGGGGGTAGGGCTTTGTGTCTGGCTGGTCAGTATCTCCACCTGGTCACCGCTCTTGAGCACGTAACTCATGGGCAGTAGTGTATGATTGACCTTGGCGCCTATACAATGTTCACCGATGTCTGAGTGAAGTTGGAACGCGAGGTCAAGCACCGTGCTGCCTTGCGGCATAGTCTTGATATCACCCTTGGGGGTAAAGACGAACACCTCTTGGGCAAACAGATTGAGTTTGAAGGTGTCCAGAAAATCCATCGCGTCGGGTTCGGGGTGAGCGAGTATCTCCTTGAGGTTGCGCAACCATTTGTCCAGTTCGCTTTCGTCGGAATAGCCTGTTTTGTATTTCCAATGTGCTGCTAATCCTTTCTCGGCCAACTCGTGCATGCGGTCCGTGCGTATCTGTACCTCCGTCCATTGTCCGTTGGGGCCCATAACGGTGACATGCAGAGCCTCATATCCGTTAGCTTTCGGCATACTGATCCAGTCGCGTATGCGTTCCGGGTGCGGCCGGTAAATCTCCGTGATGGCAGAGTATATCATCCAGCATTGGTCTTTCTCCGACATCGACTCGTTGGGAGTGAAGATGATACGTGCAGCCAATAGGTCGTATACATCCTCAAAGGGGATGTTTTTCTGCTGCATCTTCTTCCATATGGAGTATACTGTTTTGATGCGAGCTGTCATGGTGAATTTATATCCCATGCTCTTCAGTTTCTCGCGTATAGGTGCAGCAAACTTCTCGTAATCCAGAAGTTGATTCTCCTTCATATCCCTCAGCTTGGCCTCTATCTCGGCGTATGTATCGGGGTGCTCATATTTGAAGCTGAGGTTTTCCAGTTCCGTCTTGATGGGGAATAATCCGAGTCGGTGAGCCAGTGGAGCGTAGATATAGAGAGTCTCGCCTGCTATTTTGTATTGTTTCTCTTTGGGTTGTGCACCCAGCGTACGCATGTTGTGCAGTCGGTCCGCTATCTTGATGAGCACAACGCGTATGTCGTCGCTCATGGTGAGCAGCAACTTGCGGAAGTTCTCCGCCTGCTCGGATGCTTTCTCTCCGAATACACCGCCGCTTATCTTTGTCAGCCCATCCACTATCTGGGCAATCTTGGGGTTGAAGACGCGCTCTATATCCTCCACGGTATAGTCAGTGTCCTCTACCACATCGTGGAGTAGGGCGGAGCAGATGCTGGTGCTTCCAAGCCCAATCTCTCTCACCACAATGCGTGCTACAGCAAGGGGGTGCATGATGTACGGCTCGCCGCTCAGACGGCGTACGCCGTTATGTGCGCGGTTGGCGAACTCGAACGCGCGCGTAATAATATCCACCTTCTGCCGATGTGGAGTATGGGCATAGTCATCCAACAATGCCTCAAATTCGCGTTGTATGATCGCTTGTTCTTCCGGTGTAAATTCGCTATTTTGCATAACAGTGTGCAAAGTTAGTTATTTTTTTTTATATACGCAAATAAATTTTCGCGTAAAACGTTTGAAGATGGTTTTATTTCCCTAAAAAAGAACTGAATATTGACTTTGATTAACTTTTGATTCTTCGGGACGTGTTCGGGCTATGTTCGGGCTATGGTCGGGTTATTGTCAGGCTATGGTCAGGCTATGC
>CAMHEP010000065.1 GCA_946184195.1 uncultured Bacteroidales bacterium
GTAGCACTACAGATTCTGGTTCTGTCTGTCTGGGTTCGAGTCCTGGTTAGGCAACGATAGAAAAAATCCCGAAAACAAAATTCGGGATTTTTTGTTGCTAATCCGTACTCTCCCCAGGTTCTTATCTCGTAAAATACTTTACTCGAACGATTATTGCTCAATGCGAGCAATTTTCGAGTCCCGGTTAGGCAACAATAGAAAAAATCCCGAAAACAAAATTCGGGATTTTTTGTTCTATTATTTGCATATTTCCATAATTTATTGTACCTTTGCAGCCATATGGAAGAGCATCAACGCATTGAATGGATTGATTATGCAAAGGGTATCGGTATCGTTTGCGTCATGCTGCTTCATGCTCATGTGCCGGATCCATGGCGTCGCATCATCTACCTTTGGGTGATTCCGTTGTTCTTCTTCCTTTCCGGTATCTTCGCCCATCCTGAGCGTTATGCGACCATGAAGGACTTCTTCATGAAGAAGAGCATGCGCCTCATCCTCCCCTACCTATGCTATAATGCCATCGCCTATATCGCATGGCTCCTCATCGGTAGACATGTAGGCAGCGATGCCGGAATAGCCATAGCTTGGTGGGAGCCCCTTGTAGGCATGCTCCGCGGGGAATATCCCTATATCGTGCATAATCCCCCTCTATGGTTTATCTGTGCGTTATGGAGCACGGAGACTGTCTACTACCTCGTTTACCGCTCCATCCGGTCAAAGACCGTGTATGGTATAGTGACTATGACAATGCTACTAATCGGCTGGGGGTGTAGTTTCACGGATGTTGGTCCGCTGCCATGGGAGATAGCCACAGTGCCGACGATGATAGTCTTCTATGCCCTTGGACGTGTATGGGGTGAGGTGCACCCCGCACAAGTCTCGCCATGGGTTGTTGTGGGAGCAATGCTTCTCGGCGTTGGAGCGATGTGGATAGGCTATACGATGAACATAGACGAGGTGCGTGTGAGCAATAATCACTACGGCAGTTACCTCCCCTTCCTATGCGGTGCTGCAGGCGGCATCACCGCCTTATCCTGCCTCTCCATGCTATTGGAACGAGTAAGTCCCCATATGGGATGGCTAAGCTATATAGGCAGGCACACCTATTGGATATTAGGTATGCACCTATTAGCATACAGCGTAGTGAAAGGAATGGCGGTCTATGGTTTGCGCCGTGTGTGGAACTATGATTATTTAGCGTGGTTTGAGACCGGCATAGGACAGGTGGTGCTGGTAGTGAGTGCGCTGTTATTGCTCACTCTCGGTGAACGGGTCCTCAATGTATGCAAGAAACACCTTATTAATTGATTATTGATTATTGATTATTGATAAGTGATGAGTGATAAGTGATCAATGTCAACCCCTGCTAAATATGGATTATGGTTAGCCCTGGGCACGCTGTGGTGCACCCTGGCTTACGTGCTGCCGGATTTCGCCGACAACGCCATCGGTGGTCTTCGCGGATGGCTTACCATGGTAGCGTATGTCGGAGCAGTAGGAATAGTGAGTGGACTGATACTGCTACTCATTAGCGGATCGCGATGGCTGACAGCTATCCTGCTTCCCCTCTATATGGGCATAGGTGCAGTGGTCAGTTACTACCGCGTGGCATACCATGCCACTGTCACGCCGATGGTCATTGAGGCTACGCTCCATACCAACATGGGCACGGTCAGCACTATGACGAGCGGTTGGCTTATTGTGTGGGTGATTGTTAATATAGCTGTGGCTATCACTCTGAGTATCTATCGATGGCGTGCTCTCCCCCTCCGTGGAGGATGGTTCATCAGTGTGGCAGCATGCGCCCTGCTCATAGTCTATACCACCTGCAACGACCGCCTGAGCAACTCACTCCACCAACGTTATCCGCTCCATATCATCCATAGCATTAAGGGCTATGCAGCACAGCGCCATGCCGCGACTCTTACCCGCGAGAAAATGCCCTATCATAACGAGCATATGGCAGATAGTCTCGACATGGTGGTCATCCTTGGCGAAGCCCTTCGTGCCGACCACCTCGGGCTGAACGGCTACGAGCGACAGACCACACCGCGACTGAGCGAACGCCGTCATCTATACTCCTTCAGCCAACTATATAGCGAATATACCTACACCTCCGCCAGCGTACCCCATATCCTCACACCGGCAGACAGTACACACACCGAGCGAACCTATACGCACCATTCCTTTATCCGCATACTGCGCGACAACGGTTTCCGTAGCGTATGGCTGAGCAATCAGGATATGAGCGCCTCCTACGCTCCCTTTATTCACGAGGCGGACACGTTCATCTTCCCCCATAAAGACAAGAGCGTCTTTGTCTTCTCCCCATGGTACGATGAGACATTGGTGAACGAACTGGCGCAAGACAGGACTACTTATGACGGGGCACGACGCCTATGGGTGCTGCATACTATCGGTAGCCACTGGTACTACAACAACCATGTGCCTGCCTCCGAGCAGTATTACCAACCCGTCACTACCGAGCGTGTCATCACGCTTAACACACCCGAGCAGATCATCAATAGCTACGACAACACCGCCAGATATATGGATCTCATCGTGGATAGTATCGCCACCCTGATGGAGGACCGTATCGCTGCTATCGTCTATGTGAGCGACCACGGCGAGGCATTGGGTGAGGACGGTCAGTGGCTACATGCCGGCGAGGTGGACGGTATGCACCGCCCCGCATGCCTGATATGGCTGTCGGATAAGTACGCAGCCCGCTATCCCGAGCGTGCCGCAGCCCTTGAGCAGCTGAGTGACAAGCCCTGTCGCACCGACATCATCTATCCTCTTGTTCTCCGCCTCAGTGGTATTGAGAGCGAGTGACAAAATACAAGGTATAAAAGGATAACTACTAAAACCCTACTATGACGTAGAAGATGCACCGTATATGCACCGTTATGCACCGAGTATTGTAGAAGAGGTTAAAGTTGCACAAAGTCAAGTTCAGTCAACAGACAAACAAAAAATTCCATCTTATTTTACGAAAAAACATATTTTTTTGCTCGAATATTTGCGTAAGTGGAGAAAAAGTAGTACCTTTGCCCGCTTTTTGTGCGATTGGGCTCGGAAAAGTGCTACGTGTAGCCGCCTGACGCAATAACCATTAATAGTTAGTATTAACAATGTACGCAATTGTAGAAATGCAGGGCCAACAATTCAAAGTAGAGGCCGGCAAGAAACTGTTTGTCAATCGTATAGCAGACCTTGAGAAAGGCGCAACGGTTGAGTTTGACAAGGTGCTCTTCGTCGAGAACGAGGGCAAATTTAAGGTAGGTACCCCCGTTGTTAAGGGTGCAAAAGTTGTTTGCGAAGTGCTCGATAACGAGTGCCGTGGAGAGAAGATTTTAGTCTTCCACAAGAAACGTCGCAAAGGCTATCAGAAAATGAACGGTCACCGTCAGGACCTGACGAACCTCATTGTTAAAGAGATTGTTGCATAATTTTAAAGAAAGGGTAAAAGATTATGGCACATAAGAAAGGTGTCGGTAGTTCCAAGAACGGCCGTGAATCAGAAAGCAAACGCCTTGGTGTAAAGATCTGGGGTGGTCAGTTTGCAAAAGCAGGAAACATCATCGTCCGCCAACGCGGTACAGTGCACAATCCCGGTGAGAACATGGGTATGGGTAGTGACCACACACTCTATGCACTGGTCGACGGTATCGTAAGTTTCCGCAAGAAACGCAACAACAAGTCGTATGTATCGATAGAGCCTCTACAGGCATAAGAGTATGCTTACACTGAAACAAATCTACGACGGCGAAGACGCTGTAATCGCCGCCTTAGAGAAGAAACATGTCAATAATGCCCGCGAGATTATCGAGGGCGTTATTGCTATAGACCGTCAGCGTAAGGCCGCGCAGCAGAAGAAAGATGCTGCCAGTGCCGAGATGAACAAGATGAGCAAATCCATCGGTATGCTCATGGGTCAAGGCAAACGCGAGGAGGCAGAAAATGCCAAAGCGCAGACCGCAGCCCTCAAGGAGACCATCAAACAGTTGGAGCAGGAGATGGACAGCGAGGAGCAAAAGCTCACTCAAGCCCTGCTGCAGATACCCAATGTACCCTACGCTATCGTTCCCGAGGGAGCAAGCGCAGAGGACAACCTCGCCGTCAAAGTCGGCGGATGGGCATTTGGAGAAGGACTCAAGAAACTGGACCAGAGTGCCGACAAGGCTTTCAGCGCCAGCGGTGCTGCCATAGCCCTGAAGGACTGGCCCGCATCGGAGAATCCCGAACCCGCAAGCGCCAAACTGCCCCACTGGGAATTGGCGAAGAAATACAACCTGATAGACTTTGACCTTGGCGTTAAGATTTCAGGTGCGGGCTTCCCCGTTTATATTGGTCAGGGAGCACGATTGCAACGCGCACTCATCAATTTCTTCCTTGCCGAGGCGAACAAAGCCGGTTATACAGAGATTATGCCGCCGACGGTTGTTAATCAAGCCAGCGGTTACGGTACCGGACAATTGCCCGACAAGGAGGGTCAGATGTATCACTGCGAGGTGGACGACCTCTATCTCATCCCCACTGCCGAGGTACCGGTGACCAACCTCTACCGCGATGTCATCCTCGATGAGAAAGACCTGCCCATCAAGAACTGCGCATACACGGAGTGCTTCCGCCGCGAGGCAGGCAGCTACGGCAAGGACGTGCGCGGACTGAACCGGTTGCACGAGTTCAGTAAGATAGAGATAGTACGTATCGACACCCCCGAACACTCGGACGCGAGCCATCGCGAGATGCTCGCCCATGTGGAGGGATTGCTGAAGAAGCTGGAGTTGCCCTATCGTATATTGCGACTCAGCGGCGGCGACATGTCGTTCACCGCAGCACTATGCTACGACTTCGAAGTATACAGCGAGGCACAACATCGCTGGCTGGAGGTTAGTTCGACCAGTAACTTCGACACCTACCAAGCTAACCGTCTGCACTGCCGCTATCGTCGCGATGAGGACAAGAAAGTGACACTGTGCCATACGCTCAACGGCTCCGCCCTGGCGCTACCGCGTATAGTAGCAGCACTATTGGAGAACAACCAGACCGACGAGGGCATACGTATTCCGAAAGCTTTGCAGCCCTATTTTGGAGACGAATGGATTCGATAAGAGAGAAAAAAGCACCGTGCGGTGCTTTTTTTTTGCACATATGCAAAGTTTTTCGTATCTTTGCAGGAAAATAATTTTAATATAGATTTATGTCTACTCTAATCGCCTACACTATCCCCGCCTTGGTGGTACTGCTGACGAGTATCAGCGTGTTGGCGTTGTGTCTCCGTGCCGAGGACAAGAAACGCCGTTATGAATTGCAACGCATGGCTCAGAAAGAGCTCATCCCTGTTCGTCTGCGTGCCTATGAACGTTTAGCGTTACTATTGGAGCGTACGCAGCCCGAGGCGATGGTGATGAACGAGGCATCTGCGGCACACCGCATGGCACAGGACAGCACCGGCACCTATAGCGTGCAGGACCTGCAGCGCGAACTGCTGAAGACCGTGCGGATGGAGTTCGACCATAACATGTCACAGCAGATATACGTGAGCGATGAGGTATGGGACCACATCATTCTGGCACGTGACGAGATGGGCGGATTCATCAATACCATCGCCATACAGATGAAGCCGGGCAGCACCGCCATGGATTACACGAAAGCGCTGCTCAGCGCCTATGTGAGCAACGGAGACACACCTCACCAGAAGGCGCAAGCGATGCTACGTATGGAATGCCAACAACTCTTCGGATGAAAACGACATACGCCATAGCATCACTCGTATTTGCAGCACTGCTTTGTACAGGTTGTGTGCCCGATGAGATATGTCGGCTGGATACCAATATCGTAGCAGGATTGGAATGCCGTTGGGACAGTGTGACCAACGAAGGCACTATACTCACGATGGAGAGATGGGACAATATCACCATGCATGGTATCGGCAAGGACTCTCTCCTATACGACGGAGCAACCAATATAGAGCAGTTGGGACTCCCGCTACGCAAAGATAGCGGTGAAGTGGTCACTGCCTTTCTCCTGCGACGTCGCAACATAGACGACACCCTATGGATTAAGCATAAGAACGAATCCCATTTCGAGAGCATGGCATGCGGATGTTTTGTCTACCATCATATTGACAGCGTTTGGGCAACCAAACATTTCATCGACTCCGTCTACATCGTCAATAGCAACGTCACTCCCTTCAAAGAGGAACATATACGAGCCATCCTGCAATGAAAGAAAGTAGGTTGTACATACTATTACTCATCCTGATAACAGGTACCACGATGTTGCAAGCCGCCGAGACGCAGGACAGCACCACGGTGATGACAGACTCGGTGAGAACGCACTATAAGGACGGCACACGTATCTATGCAGACACCGCGATATGGCAAGGTATGAACATACGTCTGGACCTGGGAACAACGGCTATGGAGGCTATCGTCTCACGCGGTAAGATTCTCAGTTTTGAGATAGGACTGAACTGCCGGCTGAAGAACCGTTTCTACCCGACCTTAGAGTTAGGTATCGCTCAAGCGGAAGCCTCCGCTAACGGCGGACGGCATAAGGGTTTCGGCGGTTTCGGACGTGTGGGACTTGACATCAACTGCCTCAAGAAACATGCAACCAGCCGCAACGCCATACTCGCCGGTATACGTATCGGAACAAGTCTGCAGGACTATGACCTCGGACGCGTCAGCCAGAACGACGACTACTGGCAAATGGCTTCCACACGTGAATTTCCCCACCAGTTTCGAGCTGACGTATGGGGTGAGATAGTGGGAGGTATACATGTACAGATATGGGAAGGACTTGCCATGGGATGGTACATACGACTGAAGATACTTATGACGCGCAAGTCGGACGCAGAGAACGTGATGCCCTACTATATACCCGGCTTCGGCTATCGAGACCAGAGCAATTGGGGATTTAACTATTACATAGGATGGAAATTCTAACCTAAGCGAGAACAAGAGACAAAACAGATACATTAACCATAAATATTAATTACCAAAAACGCTATTGATTATGAACAGTACACAACTAATGAACAAAGCAGCGGATAATATCCGTATCCTTGCTGCAGCAGCTGTAGAGAAAGCTAAGAGTGGTCACCCGGGCGGAGCCATGGGTGGAGCCGACTTTATGAACATACTATTCAGTGAATTTCTCCGTTATGACCCGGAAAATCCGGGTTGGGAGGCACGTGACCGTTTCTTCCTCGACCCCGGTCACATGGCTCCGATGCTCTACGGACAGCTCTGTTTGGCAGGTAAGTTCACTCTCGAAGACTTGAAGAACCTCCGTCAATGGGGTTCGGTGACGCCCGGACACCCCGAGCGCGAGATTGAGCGCGGCATAGAGAACACCTCAGGTCCGCTGGGACAAGGACATACCTATGCAGTGGGTGCCGCCATTGCTGCAAAATGGATGAATGCACGCTTCGGCGAAGTCCATAACCCCACCATCTACGCCTTCATCAGTGACGGTGGTGTGCAGGAGGAGATCAGTCAAGGCGCAGGCCGTCTGGCAGGTCACCTCGGGCTGGACAACCTCATCATGTTCTACGACAGCAATGAGATACAACTCTCCACCGGCTGCGAGGAAGTGACGAGCGAGGATGTCGTGAAGAAATATACGGCATGGGGATGGTACGTTCAAGAGATACCCGGCAACGACCCAGATGCTATACGCGAGGCTATCATCCGCGCTAAGGAGGAGAAAAAACGCCCGTCGCTCATCCTCGGTCATACCACCATGGGGAAAGGTTGCGTGACAGAAGACGGCGCTAACTGGGAGGGCAAATGCTCCACGCACGGTCAACCGCTCAGCAAAGCAGGTGCATCCTTCAGTAAGACCATCGAGCATCTCGGCGGTAACCCCGAAGACCCGTTCCAGATCTTCCCGGAAGTGAAGAAACTGTACGAGGAGCGTGCCGCTGAACTGCGTGCCTATGCCAACAAACAGTATGAGGCATTCTACGCATGGCAGCAGCAGAACCCCACCCTCGCCAAACAATACGAGGCTTATTTCTCGGGCGAGACACCCTGCATCGACTGGTCAGAGATACAACAGAAAGCCGGCAACTCCACCCGCGGTGCCAGCGCTACCGTACTCAGTTACCTGGCAGAGCATGTGGGAAATATGATTGTATCCAGTGCCGACCTCTCCAACTCCGACAAGACCGACGGTTTCCTGAAGAAGACTCACGCCCTGAAGAAAGGCGATTTCTCCGGTCAGTTCCTGCAAGCCGGTGTGTCCGAACTCACCATGGCGTGCGTCATGATCGGTATGGCGCTCCACGGGGGTATTATTCCTGCTTGTGGAACATTCTTCGTATTCAGCGACTATATGAAACCCGCGGTACGTATGGCTGCCCTCATGGAACTGCCTGTTAAGTTCATCTGGAGCCATGACGCCTTCCGTGTCGGCGAAGACGGACCGACGCACGAACCCGTAGAGCAAGAGGCGCAGATCCGTCTCATGGAGAAACTGCATAACCACAGCGGCAAACCGAGTATGCTTGTTCTCCGTCCGGCGGACGCCGAGGAAACCACCCTCGCATGGCGTCTCGCTATTGAGAACACCGCTACCCCGACAGCCCTCATCCTCAGCCGTCAGGACATCGCTCCGGTGCCCAACGTCAACCTCGAAGGTTTCCGCAAAG
>CAMHEP010000066.1 GCA_946184195.1 uncultured Bacteroidales bacterium
TTGGGTATAGGTTGCGAGTTCAAACGCTTTATCCTCGGTGTGGGCTACGAACTGATGGCTTCCACCAAGAAAGAGATCAACTATAATGCTTTGGTGCAGGATATCGACCAAAAGACCCACCAATTGTATGTCAAAGTGGGCGTGCGTATAGGCAGAATGTAAATTGAACAATCCTAATCTATACCGTGAGAAACAACAAGACGGAGTGGCACTGCCGCTCCGTTCTTTGTCAGAAATTAGGTCGGGAATGTGACAAAATGGCAGAAAAAGAGCCTTGGCAGGCATTTTGTTACCTTGTCCCTTGTACTTGGTACTTAGTTACTTCGTCACTTAAAAATCAATAGAGATATGTCAAAGAAAGAAAAAATAGAAAAGACTGAACCCATCAAGGAACAAAACGAACAAACGCAGCCAACCGATACGGTTGAGAATGAACAGGAGGCCATCGCCGAGAAGAGTGCTGAGGAGCGTATCGCTGAATTGGAAGCACGCGTGGAGGAGTTGGAGGATCTGAAACTGCGCCAGATGGCGGAGTTTGATAACTATCGTCGTCGCACGAACAAGGAGAAACTGGAACTCATGGACACAGCGGGTGAACGTATCTTCAAGGAGATGTTGCCTCTGATAGATGACTTTGAGCGGGCACGCAACGCCATGCAGCAGTCCGAAGATGTAGCAGCGCTACGCGAAGGAGTAGAACTCATATACCAGAAGTTTATTGCTTTCCTCGCTAAAAACGAGGTGCATGCCATCGAGACCGAAGGCGTGGACTTCAATACCGATGAGCATGAAGCTATCACCACCTTTGCTGCCGGAGAGGATAAGAAAGGGAAAGTGATAGACTGCACTCAGAAGGGATACAAACTGGGAGATAAGATTATTCGTTTCGCCAAAGTAGTGGTGGGAGAATAAATTCAAGTACCAAGTGACAAAGTACAAAGTACAAAGTACAAAGGACAATCGTACGTTGTAAAGGACCTAATCGTAAATATTGTTATGGCAGAGAAACGTGATTATTATGAGGTGCTGGGCGTTGATAAGAACGCATCAGCAGATGAGATAAAGAAGGCTTATCGTAAGAAAGCTATCCAATACCATCCGGACAAGAACCCCGGGGACAAGGAGGCTGAGGAGAAGTTTAAGGAAGCGGCTGAGGCATACGAGGTACTGAGTGACCCTCAGAAGCGTCAGCGTTATGACCAGTTCGGATTCCAAGGTGTCGGCGGAGCTGCCGGTTATGGAGGCGCCGGCATGAATATGGAGGATATCTTTGCCCAGTTTGGTGACCTATTCGAGAGTTGGGGCATGGGTGGAGGCGGAGGATTCTCCTCGTTCTTCGGAGGTGCCGGCGGCGGATCACGTCAGCGTGTACGCCGAGGTACGGACCTGCGTGTCAAGGTGCGTCTGACCCTGGAAGAGATAGCCACAGGCGTGGAGAAGAAAATCAAAGTGCGCAAGCTTGTTCCTTGCAAGGATTGTAACGGAACGGGCAGTGCAGACGGCAAGGAAGGTGAGACCTGTCCGACATGTAAGGGTGCGGGCCGGGTAGTGCGGCAGCAACGCGGTATCTTCGGCATGATGCAAGTACAGTCCGAGTGTCCTACCTGCCACGGCGAGGGAAAGGTTATCAAGAATAAGTGCCCGCATTGTAACGGTGAAGGAGTGGTGCGCGATGAGGAAATTATCACCATCAAGATCCCGGCAGGTGTGAGCGGAGGTATGCAGATACCGGTACAAGGTAAAGGTAATGCGGCTCCTCATGGCGGCGTGAACGGAGATCTGCTCGTACTCATTGAGGAAGAGGAGCATAAGGACTTGGTACGTGAGGGCAATGACCTGATATACAACCTGCTGCTGGATATGCCGACGGCCGTCCTCGGTGGACAAGTCAGGATACCTACCCTTGGCGGCGAAGCTAAGATAACCATCACGCCGGGAACACAACCCGGTAAGGTGTTGCGTATGCGTGGCAAGGGACTGCCTATCATCGACCAGTATGCACGCCAATACGGCACGGGTGATTTGCTCATCAACGTGGGAGTATATATCCCCGAACATCTCGATAAGGACGAGAAGAAACTGATTGAGAAACTGCAAGATAGTCCGAATATCGCACCAGGCAGTGCGGATAAGAAGAACTTCTTCCGTAACCTCTTCGGCTAACCTACATAAATAGTTCGATACACTTTGAAACGACGTGTTCTCATAGGAATCATCGCTATGCTTTGCGGCGCATTCGCTTGGTCGGAAACGCCGCTTAGTGTTCGTCCCGGTGGAGAGAATACGAAGATAGCCCCCTACTATTTCGGTCCGAATGCATTCCCTGTCCCCGATATGCTGGACGGACGTGCGCAACACAGTCTGCGGGCAGAGGCAGCAGCAGACGGCTATTTCGGCTATCAGGGTGACCGAACGGCAGATGTCCGGCTCAAGGTGAATATCCCCCTCTTCACCGACCGCGTCAATCTGACTCTCTGGTACCCCGTCTACGAGTGGTATCAATTGACCCCTGAGCGTGCTTCTACCTGTCGCCTTAGCCCATATGAAGAACGCGGTAGCGGTGCGGGAGATATATACGTATCCACAGATATATGGATTGTAAAGGCACGCCGATGGGTACCCGACATAGCAGCCCGAGCAGCCCTCAAGACTGCCTCCGGAGGAAACTACGAAGGGGCTCGACACTTTGACGCACCGGCGTATTGGTTCGACCTAAGTAGCGGTAAGTCGCTCTACCTGAAGCGTGGAGTGGCTTTCCCGTTTCATGAGCCCGACGAGAATGCCGTGGAAGTGAGGCTGAGCGGAACCATCGGTTTCCTATGCTGGCAGACAGATAACGGACGACAAAACGACGCTGTCTATTATGGTTTGCAGGCGCTTGTGCGTTATAAGTACTTGTCGGCACAGACTACATGGTCGGGATATAGCGGCTGGGAGAAAGATGGCGACTGTCCGATGGTCATCCGGGCACGATTAGCCGGTCATGTCAAAGGATTTGAGCCTTTCGTACAATACCAATATGGTATACGGGACTATCCTTTCCACCAACTCCGTATCGGGCTTGCTTATCACTGGGATATCCTGCAATATAAGAATCGTCACAAGGAGAATAAGAACCGATGAAAGAGCGACTTGTCTATTTCCTGAAATATTACCTGTTTTGGCTCTGTCTCTTCCTCGTGCAAAAGCCTCTTTTCATGCTCTCGCAGTGGGAGCGTTTGGGAGATGTGCGTGTGATGGACTGGTTTTTCGTGCCATGGCATGCCTTGCCGCTTGACCTGAGCGTCGCCTCCTATCTGATGCTGCCCGTGGGACTGATGATGATTGTGTCGGCGTGGGTACACATACCTTGGATGAGTCGTATCATGGACGGTTATACTGCGGTGATGCTATCGGCAGCCTGGCTACTGTTTATCGGCGATGTAGCCACTTTCCCCTCATGGGGATTCCATCTGGATAGAACCCTCTTCCTCTATTTGCAGACTCCTATGGAGGTGTTAGCCTGCGCCGAGACATGGCAGTGGATCGCGGGTGTCGTTGTCTGGATAATGGCAGTGGTTATGTCCATGCTCGTCTATCGCCGATGGATGGGACGCAAGATGGAATGGAGCATGTTCCCCACATGGCAGGCTCAGATAGGAGGATGTATAGGGTGGGTGCTACTCACCGCCTTGCTTTTTTTGCCCATTAGGGGAAGCGTGACCGTCTCGACCATGAACACGGGGCGTGTCTATTTCTCGGATAACAGGATGCTCAACTTGTCCGCCATCAATCCTATTTTTAATATGATGGAGTCACTGAGTGAGAATACTTTTGATACCGAACGTTATACGTATATGCCCTCTGCCGAGGCAACTCGGTTACTGGATAGTCTCTACCTACATACAGATAGTGCTGCGGCTCCGATACGCGTCCTGCATACCACGCGCCCCAATATCATCCTCTTTATTTTGGAGAGTTTCTCCCATAATGCTTGGGAAGCTATGCCTAATGTACGCCGACTGAGTGAGCAGGGTGTTTATTTCTCTCGTGTGATGGCAAGCAGTTTCCGCACCGATAGAGGTGTGGTCGCGGTGATGAGTGCTTTCCCGGGTCAACCCACCTCGTCTATCATGACCGTACCGCATAAGGCACAGCAACTGCCGCAGATAGGCAAGGACCTCAGCCGTGAGGGCTACCGGCTCAAGTTCTGGCACGGCGGCGACGAAGACTTCACCTGCATGCGTTCCTACCTCATCAGTGGTGGATTTACTGACCGTGTCAGTGATCACTCGTTCCCTGTGGCAGACCGCCTGAGTAAGTGGGGAGTGCCTGACCACATCCTCTTTAGTCGATTAAGCGAAGAGCTCTGTGAACGCTCACGTGTCAGCCGAGGATATGCCGAGGATAAGCCGACGTTGGATGTGGTATTGACGCTCAGTAGTCACGAACCATTTGAGGTGCCGGCATTGCGACGCTTCGATAACCCATACCTCAATGCTGTTGCTTATACCGACAGTTGCATCGGAGCACTCGTCGATACTCTGCGGACACTACCTACGTGGGATAATACCTTGTTGGTCTTAGTGGCAGACCATGGCTTCCCCTATCCCGCCACATTGCAAAACCATGAAACCCGACGCTACCATATTCCTATTGTGATGGCAGGAGGAGCCGTCATGCAACCGCTCCGTGTAGACCATGTGGCTTCCCAGATAGACCTTGTGCCTACATTGCTCGGGCAGATGGAGATAGACCACTCGGCTTACCGTTTCGGTAAGGACATGCTCGACCCCGCTCAACCCGCTTTCGCCTTCTATAGTTTCGTGGATGGCTATGCGTTGGTGACGGAAACAGACAGCGTGGCTTTGGATGCCCGTGCCAATACCTTGCTCATGGGTTCTTACGGTTCCTTGGAACAACAGGCTCGAGCCTATGTGCAACGAATAATGGAGACGATTGATGCAATCAAATAACACTATTAACACAGATAAATCATGATAACTAACAATTGGCTTTCTACATCGGCTTGGCTCAAGGCACTGCATTATCTCAATATCTTGGGTTTCTACTGGATTATCTTCGGTTGGACCTTTCAGGCTATTCCCGGCAGGTGGGCATATTACGGAGGCTTATACGTCTTTTTCATAACATGGCTTATTGAAGTGGTGGTGGAGAAACGTTGGCAGACAGTCCGGTGGGATAAACGCACACTCTATTTCCTGCTGCCGATCCTTTTCTTCTCGTTGGCCCTGCTATACGCTCCCTTCGATACAGATACTAATTTTAAGTGGTTGTTGGAACGCCGTTACGGATTAGCCGGGTTCGGATTAGTGGGGGTGTTGGGCATGAATAGGGAATACTCATTGCATAGGGTATTCCGTTTCCTCATCGTGCTGGCGATAGGAGCGATTATATATATTGCCTACCGTGCCGGCGGATGGCATTGGATCATGAGTGAGCACCGAGCGGAACTCTTCTCCGCAGCACGGGTGCACTATGTCAATGCTCATACGCAGTTTAATTACTTGCTCTGCCTAACCCTCATTGCGATATGGTATCTGCTTTTTCGTGAGCAGAAACGTCCGCGCTGGTGGGGTATCATACTCTATGTATCGGCTGCGTTGGTGATATTGTATTCTCTCTCTCTCTCGGAGGGACGAACAGGCTTCTTGGCGGGCTTTTTCTTGGTGGGTTTGTTGTGCGTGATGGAGACATGGCGCTATCGGCGGTGGATGGGTGCTGTGATGGTGGTGATGGCATTGACCCTTTTCAGCGTGGTTGTGGCACATCATAGCCGTATGAGCAAAGATAAGCTGCAGGGAGAGCCACGTCTGGCTTTCTGGCAGGCGGCTGAAGAGCCCATTAAGGCACGCCCTCTGTTAGGCTACGGTATGAGCCGTGCACAGGAGGAGTTTACGCGGGTTTTCATCGAGAAAGTGCCCGAAGACTATCAGAATGAGTGGAGAAACCATATAGGGGCAATTGATTCGCACAATCAGTATATACAGACCCAGTTGGAGTTTGGTATGATAGGTCTACTCTTATTGCTGGCTATTTATCTTCTACCGATACTGATAGATACGCAGCATCGACTCCTGACGGTGATGATGATTGGATTGAGTATGTTTCAGTCTGTCTTCAATACGTTCATGACAGGTGACTTCTGCATTATCTTCTGTGTGTTGCTGTTGATACTGTTAATGATAGACCGGTATAATCAACCTATAGAGAAGGAGGAGGTATGCGCATAGCTTTTGATGCCAAACGTGCCTACCATAACCAACGTGGACTGGGCAACTATAGTCGGGATGTGATACGTCTAATGACGACGTATGCCCCGGAGAATGAGTATATGCTGATGGCTCAACCGTCGGTACGTTATTCGTTCCCGCATACCTTGACAATCGCTCCCCAAGGGTTATGGCACTATATGCCGTCTTTGTGGCGCAGCTATGGTTGCACCCGTAGTCTGAAGAAGGCGGATGTCTATTGGGGACTGTCCGGTGAACTGCCGTTGGGTATTCATCGGACAGGTGTTCGTACCGTAGTTACCATCCACGATACGATATTCCTGCGTTATCCGGAATTATATAGTGCTACCTATCGTTGGCTCTTTACGCAAAAGATGGCGTATGCGTTGCGTGTAGCGGATGTCGTTGTGGCTATCTCCGAGCAGACGAAGCGCGATATCATCACCTTCTTCGGTGCAGACGAGACGAAGATAAAGGTGGTCTATCAGGGCTGTAACAACCGTTTCCGCGAGCCTATTACGGACGAGCAGGTGGCGGTGGTGAAGAAACGCTATGACCTGCCTGACCGGTATATAGTGGATGTCGGAGCTTTGGAGCCACGTAAGAACTTGCAGACCTTGATTCGTGCTATGGCGTGGGCTCATATTGACCTGCCCCTTGTAGCCGTTGGCGGTAAGAGCCGTTATGGCGACGAGGCTGCCGCGCTGGCGGAGAAGATGGGAGTTAAGCTGCTCTTCCTGCATGCTCTGCCGTTCGACGAACTTCCCATGGTTTATAAAGGAGCGGTATGTTCTGTCTATCCCAGTGTGTTCGAGGGCTTTGGTATACCTATCTTGGAGTCGCTGTGCGTCGGTACACCAGTGCTTACATCAACGGGCAGTTGTTTCAGCGAGACCGGCGGTGAGGCGGCTCTCTATGCCGACCCGCTCTCGCCCGAAGATATAGGTGCTCAGTTAGCACGTATCCTGACAGATGTCTCGCTGAGGGAAGAGATGATTAAGAAGGGGCACCAACAGGCAGCCCTTTTCACGGACGAGCAAGTAGCCCGTCATCTTATCGACATATGTCAACTTAAAGTTTAACGGGAGAAGATACGCTCGATGTCTGCATCGCTCTTGAAGTGCCAAAAGTGCTCCCAGTAATAAGTCAGTCGTTGCTCCACCTGTTGGGCATTCCATCCACGTGCCGCCGCATATTCCTCACTTAAAGCGTGGATAAAATCGCGCCGACCCCATAGGCGGCATAAGTTCTTGCATGCCGTCTCCATACCAACAGGCTTATTGCCGAAATCCATGCGGTTGATATCAACGATGCAGATAGATATATCGCCGTCCTCCTTTTTGTCGAAGAGGATATTTCCCGGAGAATAGTCCTTGTGCACCACGCCGTGTATATGCATATTCGCTGTGAAACGTGCAAAGGCGCGGATGATGTCCTCATAACCGGCTACGTCATGATAGCGGAACTCATAGAAATTGCGGGTGTAGGGTACTTGCAAGGTAACGAGGTAACTCTCCTGTATCAACCCGTTTCCCATTAAGACATATGCCACTGCTTCGGGAGTGGCGATGCCCAGTGTATGCAATCTCTCGGCATTGTGATAGGCACGTACGGCTTTCGGTGGACGTAGGGTAGAGTAGATGAGCCGGTTGGGTAATGCAGGACAATGGAAACGCTTGACATTGAACGGAATACCTTTATGCTCAATGACGCGTATCTGGTTACGAGCGTCGTAGATGACGGTGCCCGACGTCGGGAAGATAGTCGGGAGCGAACAGATCCACTCCCGCAGATGTTCATATGTAGGGTTGATACATAGTTGCATAGACCTTTTATTCCATCGTGACCGAGTATTTCTTTGTTCCTTCGTGCCAACCTCGCAGATAATTGCTTAGTTTAGCCCATTTATCGTGCCAGTCATATAGACAGAGACGCTTGAGTTCTTTGTAGGCATGATGGCGGTAATAGTGAGCATGTTCAGGATAAAGTTGAATCATGCGTTGCAGGTTGCGCCCTATATAATAGTATCGCCATGCGGGGTGCGGCGTATAGGGGTGTTTGAAAATTAGATGTTTCACACCCTGCCCCAGATGATGCGTGAGACATATATGATTGAGTCGCACTACCTGCCAACCCTCTTGCCACAGGTGGCAGCATATCTCGTCGTCCACCAAGTCGATGAAGAAATTGTCCTTGAATCCCCCCATGGCTTTCCATGCGTTCAACCGGAGCAGGTTACCC
>CAMHEP010000067.1 GCA_946184195.1 uncultured Bacteroidales bacterium
CGTGTAAGCATCTGCTCCAATACGGAGTGGCATATTGTTCCCAATGCTATCTTCTCAGAACGCTCATGCGCATTTGTCTCACCATAGTATAGATAGTCGGTTGACTCGCGTGACTGCCTAAATTCCGGCGTACGTTGACCTATATGCCATTCGCTTAGTCGTTGCTCCGCGCCGCGGAAGGAGCACCTATCCTCCATCTTTCCCGATGGGGCGGTGTCGGAGGTATGCACATGAGACAACTTCATAGAGGGTTCTCCGTATATAGCCTCCATCCACTCATCCGCTTCATGCATCTCCTCACGGATTGCGTTCACCAGCAAAGCCCCTGCGGTCTTATTCTCCTCCAGTTCACTCCTACGACTATCCACCCATACATAGAGTTGCTCAGCCGCACGAGTAAGAGCGACGTAGAGCAGATTCAGGTTGTCTACTGTCTGCATATCCGCTTCCTCGGCGTAAGTAGCAGCGTAGGCACACTCTTCCATGGTCTTATTCATTGGTAGTGGGAGATAACGCATCTCACGTGCCTCTGCGCCATCCACACTACGGCGTGCATGATCCCATATCAGCGTATTACGTTCCTTCAGCATTGCCCAATCACAGTACGGCAGGTATACCTGTTCTGCCTCCAGTCCCTTAGCGGAGTGGATGGTCATGATACGTATGGCGTCGCTCTCGCCCGCCACCACCGCCATCTCTTTCCCCTTGTCATCCCAATAGCGCAGGAAGGCAGCCGTATCTGCCCCTTCGCGCATGACAAAATCAGCGACTGTGTCCATCAGTCCCGAGAGGTAGAGACTATCCTCTATCGGGTTCTCCCCATGCTCTGCAATGACTGCGGCAGCCGCTTCCTCTATTTGCTCAGGCAGCGGTATGGTGTTGTCCATCGTCCGCACCCGCTCTATGACAGCGCGTACGGTAGCAGACGAGCCTAAATGGAAACTATCACATGATACTAATCCGGCTGACGTAACGCGGGGGCACTGTTCCCTTATTTCGCGCAGCACATCGATAATAGTTTCTGCTTCACTATGTACACGCACCAGAATCATCATATCACGACTCTGCGCCCCCTCGCATAGACGTTGTTCCATAGTGAAGAACATATCGCGTGCAATATGTCGCGCTACATCATCCTGTTTCTCCCAAGGCGTATCCTTGCCATAGACCACTGAACGTATACGGACACAGCCTCCCTCTTTGCTCGGCAGATAATAATCGTCCAAGTGCTGCGCTTCGAAAGTGATATCGTATATTTCCTTGAGCGAGCGTTGTGTACGGAGAGTAAGGTTATCCTTGATGTAGGCAAATAGTCGTTGATTGAATCGCACCACCTCCGCATAGGAGCGATAGTTGCGTCGGAGCGACTTCGCCCCATAGTAATTAGTCAGTTGAGAATCGTCTTTTCCCAAGCCTGCCATGATACGCCAATCACCGTTACGCCATCGATAAATACTCTGTTTCACATCACCGACGATGAACACCGTTCCTCCGCCAGATAGTATGTCTTCCAGTAGCGGGCGGAAGTTGTTCCATTGCAGCAACGATGTATCCTGAAACTCATCCAACATGATATGACGATAGCGTATACCGGCTTTCTCCAATATGAAGTCAGCGTCACCCGGTTTCAACGCCTGATAGAGCGTGGTGGCTGTTTGTGCCAGAAGTACTTTGTTCTGCTCAATGAGTATCTCACGTATGGCATCGCGTATATCAGTCATCAGTCCCATCTCACTCACCAATGCCAGACTGATATGTGCGTTGAGATAGACACGACGGCATGTATCGCATAGGTCCGCCATCCCGCTCATCTCGCCCGTTAATTTACCCCGTTGGAGAGGTGTCGGTCCGCGAAAAGCATCCTTAGTATCGATTTCGCCATTCAGACTGCGCTCTATACGTTTTCCCCAAGTAGATGCCAGTTTAGCATCCATCATGGGTGCCAACTGTTCGTACATACGTCTTAATTCCACCACACAAGCAGCCTGACGCCAGTCATTATGCTCCCGGAATACTTTTAGTGCCTCGTTATCAAAGACGATGTCTCCCTGTGTATCCAATTGTTGTGCCCGTTCCGAATAGAGTTGCAGGGCTATTTTCTTGAGGTTAGTCCGGATATCCCAATCCTTCTCGTCCTCCATCTGTTGCTCCAGATACGTTTCCAATCGCGACTTGAGTCCGCGCTTACTCAGTACATGTTCGGTGAGTAGACGGTCCACTGCCTCCTCAATGAGCGTATCTATATCCAGTTCAACGGTGGCGGTAGCACTGCTGTCGTCCAGCATCTGTCCCAATCCGCTGAGTAATTGCATGAGGAAAGTATCAATAGTAGATATATGGATATTGTCATAATCCTCCAGCATGCGGCGGTAACAATCCGCTGCACGGCGTCGGAGCACAGCACTATCAGCCTCTCTGTCGCGGGTCATATAACTACGTACCGTCGCCAAAGCAGCATCAGCGTCCGCCCCTGTATTGCGAGCTATGTTATCCAAGAAAAGCAGTATGCGGTCCTTCATCTCTGCCGTAGCCTTATTGGTAAAAGTCACCGCCAAGATAGTACGATAACTCTCTCCGCTGAGCAGTAGGGCCACATACGTAGCCGCCAGCGTGTAGGTTTTACCACTACCCGCTGACGCCTGACATACAACAAAAGTGGGTTTATCCCACGTCATGATGAGATTATTCTGCCGGTGAGAAATCACCCTTACCTACGCCACACAAGGGGCACTCAAAGGTATCAGGTACTTGCTCCCACGGGGTGCCCGGGGCTATTCCTGCCTCTTCACATCCTACAGCGGGATCATACTCCCAACCGCATACATCGCATTTGTATTTCATATAATAAAATCTATTAGGTTATTTATTCGAGCACAAAGGTAATGTTTTTTTTCCATATCTGCAAATAAAATTTGTGTATATTATTTTTTTGTTGTACTTTTGTGCTTGCAATCGTATGAATAGTATGAATATACGCTATCTATGTCTTTGTGCGCTTGGTATTGTGATGCCGCTATGGGCAGTATCATCCGAGGCAGTGCGTATTGCCATTACGCCGGACAGTCGCACGCATGCCACTATAGAGTGCATAGAGGGTGAGAGCCGTTATATAAAGTCCATGACGTCACTTTTCTCCCATTCCTCCACCACGGGAAATATCAACCAAGTCACCAAAAACAATCGGTTGACGCTCACGCTGACAGGATTTCCTGACTGCACACTGACGAACATATGCGTAGAGGGCCATTCCAACAAACAAGCGGGGGCAGGCAGACTGACCATCACGCGAAACGGCACTACCATCATGACTCTTGGTCCAGGACGTTTCCCCTCCTGGCAAGCGGAGGGATATTGGTCCACCGAACCTGTTTCATTCTCACAGGACAGACAAGATATACTCGGCAATGCTGATACGCTATGCCTAACCCTATCTGCCACGGAGAACTCCCTCTACTTAGACCATCTTCTGCTGACTCTTGTTCCCACACCCGCTACCACACATACCGTGATTCTCCATTCGTGGGACAGTACGTATATGGAGCAGCTGGATACTATCCAAGAGACGAGTATTGGTGCCGGAGTATTGCTCCCCTCCATGCCATTGGTGCTACCGGACAGCCTTGTCAACAACTGGACTCAGATAGGTTGGACGGAAGAGGAATATCTTGACCGGATAGACGAACCCGCCTATCATAGTAATGATCACCGTTTCTTCCCCACCCGCGACATGGACCTCTATGCGCTCTATACTAATAGTATCGCTACTGTCATCGAGCAGGACACGCTCTATGCGAGCGGTATCTATGCGATAGTGAAACGCTATCCTGACGGCAATGCATATATGGCAATCGGAGGTACTAGTACAGGCTCTACTTATCTCACGACGCGCACTTGTGCGCTCAGTCAAACCGACGGACTCTACAGGCTCACCCTATCCCACCTCGATAATGATGCACGCTACTATATGGACAGAACAGGAGACAGCGTCTACCTAATGCATGTAGGAACGCAGACCTATATAGGCTATAGCGATAAGTCTACTACATCGCGTGTACCTCTTGTAAACCGCGATACGCCATGGGCACTGCGCACGGGACTGAATCATAGCGTCATCCTATCACATGCTTCCAAAAAGGCAGGTTTGGAGTATACGCTACATACCATGATAATAGATGTCCCGGGGGAGGACTATGAGTATACGTACTTCTATGCTTTTGTAGACCAACAAGTCAGTATCAGTTCCAACTATGAGGCAGTGCTACTCTTTCCTATTCCCGCCTCGTTCCCGACAACTGCGCCGGAGGCACATTGGACCTGCCGCCCGCTGATATATGACGCTATTGAGGACATCGTGCCGGAGAAACATGCTAAGGCACGTATAGAGATAGTGAAGGGGCAAGTGGTTATCCTTACCCCCTCCGGTCAGCGTTATACCCTCATGGGGCAACGCATGGATTAAAATTTCCCAAGTTCGTAATGACTTAACGCTCTGCCCGCACGGGGTTATGGAGGAAGTCGTCGTATGCAAGCCGTATACCGTCCTCCAATTCCGTTCTGTAGGTCCAGCCCAGTGCCGTCGCCTTGCTCACATCCAACAGCTTACGTGGCGTACCATTCGGACGTGTAGTATCCCACTCGATTCGTCCCTCGTAACCCACCACTCCGGCTACCAGTTCAGTCAGCGCCTTGATGGTCAGTTCCTTACCCGTACCGGCATTGACGGTCTCATTACCGGAATAGTTGTTCATGAGGAAGACGCACAGATTTGCCAAATCGTCCACATAGAGGAACTCGCGTAGCGGACTGCCATCTCCCCAACAGGTGACGCTCTCCAAGCCCTGCTCCTTAGCCTCGTGGAATCGGCGTATCAGAGCGGGAAGCACATGACTATGCTCGGGATGATAGTTATCGTTGGGACCATAGAGGTTAGTCGGCATGACGCTGATATAGTCCGTACCATATTGACGATTGAGGAACTCGCAATATTTGAGTCCGCTAATTTTCGCTAAGGCATATGCCTCATTGGTTTTCTCGAGTGCGCCGGTCAGCAGGCACGACTCCGGCATAGGCTGCGGAGCCATACGAGGATAGATACAGCTGGAACCGAGGAACTCCAACTTCTTACAACCATGTTGCCATGCCGCATGGATGACGTTCATCTCCAGAATCATGTTGTCGTACATAAAATCTGCCAAGGCACTCTCGTTCGCCACGATACCCCCCACCTTAGCCGCAGCCAAGAATACGTATTCAGGTTTCTCTTTGGCAAAGAATGCCTCCACGGCCTCCTGACGTGTGAGGTCCAGTTCCTTATGCGTACGCGTGACGATATTATGGTACCCCTGCCGTTCCAGCTCGCGCACGATGGCACTACCCACCATCCCGCGGTGGCCTGCCACATATATTTTACTATCTTTCTCCATACTCACTTGACAATTCCTTTTTCGAGATATTCTGCCAGATTGACGCGCGAATGTCCAACAATAACTTCCTCGCGTACTTTTCGCATATCGGAGTCGACCATAAGTTTTACAAGTTGCTCAAAGCTTGTCTTAGCCGGATTCCAGCCCAATTCGCGTTTAGCTTTGGTGGGATCTCCCCATAGGTTCACCACATCAGTGGGACGATAGAAGTCTTCGCTCACCTCAACAAGAACCCGACCGTCGGGGGCGATACCCTTCTCGTTAATGCCCTCACCTTCCCAACGGAGGTCGATACCGACATAGTGGAACGCCAAGGTGCAGAACTCGCGTACGGAATGTTGTACACCGGTGGCAATGACGAAATCCTCAGGCTGCTTATTCTGCAGGATAAGCCACATACACTCCACATAGTCCTTGGCATAGCCCCAGTCGCGGAGCGAGGAGAGATTACCCAGGTAGAGCTTATCCTGCTTGCCTTGCGCAATACGTGCTGCAGCCAGAGTAATTTTACGCGTAACGAAGGTTTCGCCTCGGCGCTCGGACTCATGGTTGAAGAGTATACCCGAGCAGCAAAACATATTGTATGCCTCACGGTACTCCTTGACAATCCAATAGCCATAGAGTTTAGCCACCGCATAGGGGCTATAGGGATGGAAGGGCGTGGCTTCCGACTGGGGTACTTGCTCCACCTTACCGTACAACTCGCTCGTTGAGGCCTGATAAATACGACAAGTGGAAGCTAAGCCGCACTGACGTACCGCCTCCAGGATACGGAGTACACCCGTGGCGTCGATGTTTGCCGTGAACTCCGGCGAATCGAAACTGACCTGAACATGACTTTGCGCCGCCAGATTGTATATCTCGTCCGGCCGGACCTTACCGATAACTTGTACGAGTCCCATGGAATCGCTCAGGTCTCCGTAGTGCAGGTGGAAATGTGCCTGCCCCTCCAGATGGGCAATGCGCTCACGGTAATCGACACTACTACGGCGTATGATACCATGTACATCATAGCCCTTGTCGAGCAAAAATTCGGCAAGGTAGCTACCATCTTGTCCGGTCACACCGGTTATTAATGCTGTTTTCATACGTTATATATCTTGCATATTATATTTACTATTCGTTCTGCAGCATGACCATCCCATAGGGCGGGTATGCCACCTTTTTTCCATTCGCCGGCAAATAGTTTATCCAATGCCGGCTTGATTGCCTCCGGACGAGTACCAATGAGTTCGTTGGTGCCCACCGTACAAGTCTCGGGACGCTCCGTATTGTCGCGCAGCGTGATACAGGGGACTCCCATCACCGTTGTTTCCTCAGTGATACCTCCTGAGTCGGTCACCACAGCCTTTGCTCTTTCCACCAGATAATTAAATTCCAAATAGCCTAAGGGCGCCACGATATGCAGGTTAGGGAACAACTGAGCCAATTGTTGTTCATCTCCCCATAAGTTATAGAAAATCTTTGCCGTACGCGGATGGATAGGGAACACGATAGGCAGCCCGTGCACGTTGGTGATAATTTGTGCCATGAGTGCTTTGAGATGCGTTTCCTCATCCACATTCGCCGGGCGATGCATTGTCATGACGATGAACTGTTTCTCTTGTAGTTGAAGTATATCCCATATCTGAGGACGACGAAATTCCGCACGATGTTGCATGAGCGTATCTATCATCACATTGCCTACATGCCATACGCATTGGGGCACGCGCTCATAGGCATACTTGTCTTCAGGCAGTATATCGCATTCGACAGTAGACTTTTTGCCTTCGACTAATTCGGCGCCTTGCCGGATAAGATTGCGGTTAGCAACATCCGACGTGGTGAACATATAATCCGCCAAACTGTCTGTCACCATGCGGTTAATTTCCTCGGGCATAGTGAGATCCCATGAGCGAATTCCAGCCTCTACGTGGCAGACTTTGGTATTCAGTTTCTTTGCCACTATCGAACATGCCATCGTGCTGGTTACATCTCCCACGACGAGCACCACATCCGTCGGGTGTGCCATCAGGTCTTTCTCAAACTCCACCATAATATGTGCAGTCTGTTCCGCCTGCGTACCTCCGCCACATCCCAGATTCACATCCGGAGCCGGGATCCCCAGTTCCTCGAAGAATGTGTCCGACATATTCTTGTCGTAATGCTGTCCGGTATGCACCAACCGATAGTGGATATCATGTCCTGCTTTCTCGGCTGCCACGATGGCTCGAATTATGGGCGCTATTTTCATGAAGTTCGGCCGCGCCCCAGCTATCAGCGTGATTAACATTGATTATATGTTCTTGTTTCTATATTAAAACTTATTAGGTATATAAAATTGCTGCAGATTATTCTTGGGAATAATCTCTACATGTCGTCCTGTTGGTTCTAATATACCTTCTATTCTTTCCTTGATATCATCAAAGTTTTTGTCCTGAATGACAACCTTTTGGAGATGCCCCATACGTTGGAGATAATAACTATCCACTTCATTGTTCACATATGGGAATGAATATCCTATCACTATCATCTCTTCCGTATCAATCACCCTATGCAACACATTATCCAACAAGTTAAAATAAGTACTACTCTCCCAAGAGTAAGATAAAGTATTATGATACACACTCTTGAGCAAATACTCAGCACCATATTGATATTGATTTAGTTCCCCACCTCCAAAGAAACAATCCGTTAGCCCTGGGACTTCCCTTCCATTTACGGTTGTAGCATACCTAATATCCGTAAAGAAAGCAGTCCCATTGAGTTTAATCATTGCAAAAGGTTTATCTATATCAAACTCTGTAGGATAGGTTTTGTTTAGGACGTTTAATTCTTCCCAAAGTGTAGGAATATATTGATCCCTCAGATAATAACCTGAGTATGCAAGTTCAAATTGAGCGTCATAGTTCCAAGACAAAATAGTCATTGGCGGGAAAGTATGGTCTTTCTTTATCAAAGAAGCG
>CAMHEP010000068.1 GCA_946184195.1 uncultured Bacteroidales bacterium
ACATCCCTCACTACGAGGATACATTAGATTTTGAGGAGTATAAACTGCGTGTTGACGACCGTCTATATGTATATGTATATTCGTTGGATGAGAAGATAATGCGCATGTATAATTCAGGCGGTGACCGTAATCAAATGTATGGACAGATGAGCGGTCAAAACGGAATGATGAACACCCGACGCGGCTCAAGTGAATTGTATTCCTACTTGGTGGACAAAAACGGTGATATACACTTCCCGACTATAGGGGCTATCCACGTTTTAGGAATGACCGAACGTGAAGCACAATATGCCATCCAGGATAAGTTAGCGGAATTGTTGAAGGATTTGCCGGGCTACCAGACAGTGGCCGTTGAGGCGCATATTGTTCAACGTTCGTTTTCCATTATCGGAACGCAGAGTGGACGCTATGCAATCAACAAGGAGAAATTGACAATCTTTGAAGCCCTCGCTGCTGCTGGTAACATACATGAGTTTGGCGACCGCTCACGCATTAAGATTATACGCGAGATAAACGGCGAGACAACCATCAAGACCTTTGATGTTCGCTCCAAGGATATTATCAATTCGGAGTTCTACTATGTGGAGCCTAATGATATTATCTATATTCGCGAAATCCCGGGTAAATCTTTCGGTATCAATTCCGCTGCTACGGGATTGGCAGTGGTATCGAGTACGCTTTCGTTTGGCGTGTTCGTATATGGTTTGGTTCAATTAGGTATTCGACTCTCTAAATAAGGCAGCTATGAAACATCTGGCACATATTTTTTCCGTCGGCATGCTGCTATTGATGAGCATGACCTTTACCGGTTGCTATAGCCACCGTGTCATCGGACTCCTGCAGGAACCTACCAAAAATAACAAACTACCTGTATACGAGAAGGATACTAATCGTCAGCCATATCGCCTACACGTCAACGATCAGATTATCTATCGTATAATCACTATGGATGAGTCTATCTCGAAGATTCTTCAGACCAATAACCGTTCCTCCACGAATATGCAATATGCGGTTTCGTACCGTATATACTCGGATGGAACGATACAGGTGCCCTTCCTTGACCCTATACACATTGAGGGATTGACGGTTGAGGAGGCACAGGATACTGTGCAGGCACACTACCGTGAACTCATCCCTGACGCAGAAGTGAAATTGGCACTCTACAACAAGACCTTTACTGTCATTGGTGAAATCAAGTCGGGTGAGCAGTATATTTATCGCGAGAATATGAATATTTTCCAAGCTCTCGCCATGACTGGGGATTTGCGTAACCCGGGTGATCGCAAACATGTACGTATCATTCGACCAAACGGCAACGAGGAACCGGAGGTCCTGGAGTTTGATATACGAACCAATACTATTATAGGTTCCAAATATTATTATATACAGCCTAATGATGTGATTTATGTAGCGCGTACGAAAGATAGTTTTGTGCGTGTACCTACCTATACAGGGGTCCTGGGACTTATCACTTCCTCAGTCTCCTTGCTTGTATCTGTGTTAAACTATTCGATTACTCTGTCCAACAAATAAGATTATGGAAGAATCTAAGAACAGTGATTATTCACGTTCGGGCAATAGCACCTATATGCCCAATAACGATGCCTATGGTTATGGCGGCAACGCACAATATTATGGTGGCAACCATGCTTATGGGAATGCCCAGTATGGTAATAACCAGTATGGTAATAACCAATATGGTAATAACCAATATGGCAACAATCAATATGGTAACAATCAATATGGTAACAATCAGTATCAAGGAGGTAATAATCAATACTATGGTCCCAATGATCCTAATCAGCAAGATGAAAGTTCTTCTTTTGATGTGATGGAGTGGGTACTGCGTATCCTCCATTATTGGTACTTGTTTGTTATTTCAGTGGCTATCGCGCTTGGTATCGCTACCCTTCAGAACCGTAAGTGGCTTCCGTCCTATTATTCACAGGCGACTGTGATTATTAAGGAGAGTTCCGGCTACGGAGGAGGTAATTCTTCTAATTCCGCTTTGCTGCGCGGTTTTGGGGTCGGGTCGGGCTACTCCAATGTACAGAACCAGATGATTATGTTGGGGTCCTATGACTTACTACGTCGAGTGGTGGACTCCATTCCATTCTTGGATGTCGACTATATCAGCAAGGGGCGTTTCAAAACCCGCAATATGTATCGAAACACACCAATCATCATTACACCCGTTGAGGTCGCTCCTACCACCTATGATGTGCTCTTTGAACTGTCTTTCTTGCCAGATGGAAGAATGCGTATTAATAGCACGAATGAGGATCTCCCATTTACTACTACAGCACGGTATGGCGACACCATCAAAAACCACCTGTTTAGTGCTGTAATTATGCCTACGTCCTTTGACAAATTGACCAACTCGGGTAAAATGTATTTTCGTTTCCGCACTCGGGATGGATTGGCAAAGGAGTTTATGGGACATCTAAAGATGCAGTTTGTGGGAGAGGGTAGTACTATCCTCGCACTCTCAATGGTTAGCGAGACTCCTGAGCGTGACTGCGAATTCCTGGATAAGTTATCTGAGATTTTCCTCCTTCAGAATTTGGAACAGAAAAATGAGGTTGCGGAGAATTCGATAGCTTTCATTAACCAACAGTTGGAGAACCTGCAAATATCTTTAGGTAGTAGCGAAGGCGCTATGACTCGGTTCCGTCAGGAGAATAAGTTCGTAGACGTGTCTTCGTATGCCGGACAACTCATGGGACGCATCACTTCCTACGACCAGAAATCAATGGAACTGCGACTTAAGGAGACTTATTTTGACTACCTCATCAATTATGTACAAACAGGTATTGAGACAGGCGCTGTCATTGCTCCAGCGTCCTTAGGTATCAGCGAACCGATGCTAACAGGATTGGTCAAAGAACTAAATGACCTCCGTCTAAAACGTGGAGAACTGACCGAGAAAAACGTGTACTACGCTAAATATACTAAGGACATAGAGAATGTCAAAGTCAATATCCACGAGGTGGTTAAGTCCATGCGTGCATCGCTTGAGATTGAAAAACAAGACTTGCAACGCCGCTATTCAGAGGTGGAAAAAGAATTGGCAAACCTGCCTACCAAGGAGCTTGAGATGGTTGCTATCGAACGTAACTATCGTATCGATGATAACTACTACACCTTCTTCCTGCAAAAACGTGCGGAAGCAGAGATACAAAAGGCAAGTAACCTGCCGGATAACATGATCTTGGATAAGGCTCGTACGATTACCTCTGTGAATCCCAAACAGAAACGTAAGAACTCCACTACAGCTGCCGCGATAGGTTTATTGATTCCGTTAGCACTGATTGTATTGAGTGAACTCTTGAATAATAAAGTGCGTACTCCTAAGGACGTAGAGAAATTGTCACAGTTCCGTCTCATAGGTTCATTGCGTCACGCACGTAGTCAAAATCCGACCTTGGTAACTACCAGTCCTCGCTCCAGTTATGCAGAGATGTTGCGATCCATTCGAACTCGTATAGAGTTTATTGTAAAACGTAAAAATAATATGGTGATTGCCGTCACATCTACTGAATCTGGAGATGGTAAAACATTTTTGTGTTCCAATATGGCAGCACTCTATTCTTCATCGGGCAAGAAGACATTGCTTATAGACCTCGACATTCGTAAACCTAACTTGCACACCAAGTTAGGTGTAGCAAATGGCATGGGTGTGACCAACTATTTGATTGGTGATTGTGAGTTGGAAGACACGATGGTTAAGGATACTCCGTTCGAATTTGACCTTATGCGTGCCGGTACCATTCCGCCTAACCCGGGTGAACTGATTCACTCGGAGAAATTGGCTAATATGATTTCCACACTCCGTCAACAGTACGACTTCATTATCATCGATACTTCGCCTATTGGACTTGTTCCGGATGCCTATGCTATTTTGGAGTTGGCAGACCTCGGTCTCTATGTCATACGTTGTCTGCAGACCAATAAGTCGTTCTGCAAACAAGCGCTTGAGCAGATTGCGGAAGTGTTGGATGTTCCCGAGAAATTACAACTTGTCCTCTCCGATATTCCTACAGAAGGACATCGCAGTTACGGCTACGGATATGGCTACGGCTATGGTAGCTACGGATATGGTAAGCGTGCAGGCTATGGCTACGGCTATGGTCGCAAGCAATCAGGTATTCGATATACCTACAACAAATATTATAGTCGTATCTTCCGCAAAGAGGATAAAAATAGTTATAAGTATTATTACGACGAAGATGTTTAGTAACTGGAACGAAGAGTCTGTAGTCCGACTAATTGGTCATAACGACTCCCGAAAGGACGATAGTAGACATATATAGTGTATTCGTTTTCAGTCTCCCAGTGCGACCCTTCTGTTTTCAGGAGGGTCGCTTGAGTTTCCATGGCTCCCAATACATGATACTGATAGTCATAGCCACCTTGTTTCATTAAGGCTGTGAGGAAATAACATTTCTCATCCGGATCATAGAACATGCGGTTGCGCGAACCATATACATTTTCAAATAAATCCCCCGCTACATAGACATGACCATTTTCCATAGGCTTCTCACTCTTGAGTGTCCAATGTATATACATGTATTCTGCTTCTGTGTCTATATCGTATAGCACACGCTCTGCATTGATAACGATCTGTCCGTCTGCATCAGGTTCGTTTATATAGGGGGTGCCGCATTTATCGCTTACTATACTACCGGAGTAGATTGCTCCTTGACCGTGAAGAGCATCTGTATTCAATAGCACGTGATAATCGCTGTGGTCACGAGCGATGCGTTCTATATGCTCGCCTGCAAAATAGGTGGAGTAGGAGTCGAAACGACGATACTCGTTTCCTCCCTCAAAAATAAGTTCCTTTTGGTGAATATAACGCAGTCGCATAGGCTCCACATAAGTAGGCTTAGGCCTTACTACCTGATTGTCTAAACGCCCGTTCTGACGAACGACAATCCAGTAATTGTCCGTGATGCTAGTGGTGCTACCATTATCGCGCTGCTTCACTTGAATGTCTATATCCAGTTGTTGATATCTTCCGTTATATTCAATGTCAGTCTGTGATATGGTTTTAGCACTAATCGCTACCTTTGGTTCTACAACGGAGAAACAGGCATAGGCAATCGTTTTGTCCATATCTCCGTCCTCGTATATCTGGATAGCATAGTTACCACTTGTACTGAGCATCATTTCGTCATTGGGGAATACAAACGAATAGTGCGTATAGTTTATGCTTGTATTGAGCGAGTGTTCATAGGTAGTAATGTCTTGGGTGGTAAATCCCTGTATATAATCGCTACTGATAAGGTTGGATTCGCGCCAATCGCTATTTAGATGTTTGATGGTGTAGGTATATTGGTGCACACCATGGCTCATCTCGTCAAAACTGATTTCTAATTGATTTCCCGGGTCGCTATTGTCCACTACGCCGTCCCGGAGAACTAAGAACGGACGTTCCGGCTTCACCCTGTTACTGCGTATGTCTATCAGATTGGCATAGCGTATCCGAAGTGACTTTATTTCATCCGGTCGCATCACAGCGGTATGGTAAATTGCATTATTGGCAATGGCGTTTAGACAGCCGTATAGCAAGATAATGACGAGTATGATTTGTTTTTTTAGTGGCATGATTATGGTCCGTTTCTTTTCTTCTGCCGACAAAATTACAAAAAATATTCCATTTCCTCAAATTTATTTGCATAATTCAAAAAAATGTACTACCTTTGCACTCGCTTTCGCTGCAAAAAGCACAGCAGTTGCCACTGTGGCTCAGTTGGTAGAGCAACGCATTCGTAATGCGTGGGTCGCCGGTTCGAGTCCGGCCAGTGGCTCAACACGACAAAAGTCGGCGGTTCGAGTCCGCCCAGTGGCTCATAGAAAGGAACTCCTATATCGGAGTTCCTTTCGTACTATTATGGGAGATGGTTAAAAAGTTAATCCCCTGTTAGTCGTTGAAAATGTATTCAAATACTTTTATGGAAAAGAGTTTGCCGTTCGGCAGATAGTTGTATTGTTTGGCTTTTGTCCCGTCTGCATTCCATTCGTACTTGCGGATACGTGTGGGACGGTTACGATCGTTATACTCTATCTCTTCCACTACTTTCCCTGTTATGTCATCATAGGTGGATGTGACACGCCATTTCTGACCGTATGTGGCATACTCAATTTCCTCTACGCATCGTCCTTGATTATCATATACCTTGATGCGGTCCAACCATCGAGTCTTGGTTTTATCATCGGTATTCCATTCTTTTACCGTTAAATTCTTACGCTTTTCCCGTTTTGCTAACTGCTCTGGGGTTAGTAGACTTTGCGACATGGCAACATTGCATATCAGCAGCAATACCAAACAATGTAAAATTTTTTTCATCTTTTTTCTGTATGATTTATCAATTATCTTCTGCCTCCGGGACCTCCTCCACCTGGATTGCCTCCCATACCGCTATCACCACTGGAATAGGATGACAGCGAGACATCACTGCCTCCACTTACGCTGGCAGGGAAATATCCCATGCCATTGAATATAGCTGTTCCTGATGGTGTAACTCCCGAAGCCAGAGAAAGAGTAGACGCACAGGAAACAACCAACGTAGAACCACTACTGCTTGGTGTCTTAAAGGCAAATACATTACTTACCACAGTGAGCGCGTACCAAGTGTTTTTGTTCCAAGAGGAGACTGAATAGCAATTCTGGCTCAAGCTGGCACCTTTCTCCAAACTACCAATTGCAACAATAGTGCCACCTTGCACATAGAGTTTGTAACCGCCTTCGGTATTGGCATCTAAAGCAACTTCAGCACCTCCTGCGCAAATCGCATAAACTAAGCCGCCCTGTATGTACATATTCCCATTTGCGTCTAACCCATCGTTTCCAGTCGAGTACGCCATGACATAGCCTCCTGTAATACTCATATTTCCTCCGGAATTGATGGCGTCATTACTGGCCTGAGCATAAATGTTACCTCCTGAAATAGAAATAGCTCCCTTGGCTTCGATACCCTCGGCTGTGCCGGAGGACGATGAGGAACCAGTCGCTATCGCAGTGATAGAACCTCCGCTGATACTCAGATTGCTCTGTGTCTTAATACATTTATATTTGCTTTTGATATAGATGTTTCCTCCGCTTATGTTAATGTTGGCATAGGCCAGAATACCTTTGTCTGTTGTGCTGGTGATGTCTATACTTCCACCGGTAATAACTACGCTTGAGGTGTCGCATTGAATACCTTCGCCCACGGCATTGATAGTCAGCGTCCCGTCGTTAATGATGACTCCGTCGTTAGTATGCAAGCCATCGCTCACTTTGGCAATCAGGTTTATTGTTCCCGTTCCTGAACACATACGGATGTAATCATCGCTGGCGAGAGCATGCTTGTAATTACCCGTTATCTCTAAACTACCTGATCCGGAGAAACAGATTTGTCCCTCACTAAAGAAAGCTGCTTTGCGGTCTTCAGATGAAGAGACATAGGTAGAGCCGTCCGACAATGTGTTTGTCCCGCCGAGTACGACATAACATGTTTTCGAGCATTGGTTGTTGATAGCTGGTCCGTCTGTACATGAGAGAGCCAACCCCTCCAAAGAGAGTTTGAATTTATAACTGCTGTAGATGCTCAACTGCCCGCTACCACTTCCGCTGACTGCGTATTCAATATATTTAGAGGTGGAGTTAATGGTGACATATCCGTTAGAATTTGTCACGGAAACACCATCCGCATTGCCGGTGATGGTCACCTCTGTTCCTGACCAGACAATATGGATTGTCGAGTCCCACGTTTCATTTTCTACAAAATCGGACGAGTCATCTCCTAAGAAAGTCTCGTCAGAGGCAGACGTTCCACTAATGCTTGACGAAGGCTCATTGCTATATTTACTACAACTGCTGACTATAAGCATAATAATCAGCGGTAAAGTGTTCCATAACTTTTTCATACACATTTACATGAAATATACATTGTTCACCATTCCAAATTATATGCAACTCCGATAG
>CAMHEP010000069.1 GCA_946184195.1 uncultured Bacteroidales bacterium
CATAATACTTTCAACTTTAAGATTAGACACTTAGAAAGATATTTCCAAACCGCCCTGGAATGTACGTCCGACAGGGTAATTGGAGTTATATAGTCCGGCGAGGGTGTTGGTGCCAGAGACGAGACTGACCTCGGGGTCCATGCCGGAGAACTTAGTAGCGGTGAAGAGGTTATCGGCAGTGAAATAGATGCGGCACTTTGTCATCTTAGCTTTGCTAATCAGTTTCTGAGGGAAATCATAGCCGACCGTGATATTTCTTAGGCGGAAGAAACTGCCATCCTCCAGGTAGCGCGAGGATACAGCGTTGGAGTTAGACAAGTTGGCACTTACTGCCCTTGGGTGAGTGGCCTCATCCCCGGGTTTCTTCCAACGTGTCCATCCTTGTGCTGAAAGAGACATCTGGTTAATATCGGTGTAAGCACCATCCGCATCCGTCATTTCTCGTGTTGCGTTATAAATCTTATTACCATAAGTAAAGTTGGTATTGACATGCAGGAAAATGCCGTTCCAACTAAGTTGGGTATTGAGACCACCAGAGAAGAGGGGACTGGCTTTACCTACCACATGGGCATAGGTGGCGTTATAGTCGCTGGTGGTAGTTTTATTTCCTTGTGCATCCAGCACATAATCACCATCCTTATTCACCACATACCATAGCGGGTTACCATTTGCGGGATCAACGCCTGCCCACTCTTTCATGTACCATGAATAGATATCCTGTCCTTCTTTGACCTGTTGGCTGACATTGATAGCCGTTTGAAGGAAGGGGACATTATCAGGTGTTTTGGTGACACGGTTTTGATTGAAGCCGATATTGAATCCCACATCCCAACGCCATTTCTTCATATTGATAATATTCGCATCCAAGCGGAACTCTATACCGCGATTGCGTACGGAGCCGGCGTTTTGCGTCACCTTAAAGAAGCCCGTTGACGGTGCCACAGGCACGTCAAGCAGCAGGTCTGTATTGTCCGTCTGATAGAGGTCAATAGACATGTCTATACGCTTGATAAACGTGAGGTCAATACCGATGGCTGCCATATAGGCTGTTTCCCATCGTAAGTCGGGACTCGCCAGACGACTGGATGTAGCGGCTACGTTGTTCTGATACAAGTGGGCTAAATTATAAGTAGAAAGGTACTGATAGGGCGGTATGTTGTTATTACCAGTCAGACCATAGGAGGCACGCAACTTGAAGAAGGAGACGACCTTTTGGTCCTGCATGAAGGACTCGTTGGAGATGAGCCAGCTGGCAGCGAGAGAAGGGAAGTGTCCTAAGCGGTGATTGGGCGCGAAGTTGGAGCTTGCCTCGGTACGGTAGGTAGCGGTGATGAAATAGCGCTTAGCATAATCATAGCTTGCCTGAAGGAACACTGCCCATGAAGCACCCGGGATTTCGTAGCCTCCTACCGAGTAAGGAGCAGAAGCGTTCAGAGCATCGATACCATTCGGCATACCGACACCACCGGTAGATGTATATTCTGACTTCCAATAACCATACTCAAAACCTGCCATGGCGTTAAAACTATGACCACCCCACTGATAACCACCTTTGAGAATATTGGTAGTTCCAAAGTTTCTACTTAATCCAACGCTTTCTCCCTTGTGACCTTTCTTAAACGTATCATGGTATGTACGACGGTCGGTATACTCGGAGGACTTATAGTAGCCGGTGCTGAACGTATTAGTAGTCGTGAAATGCAGCCAGTCAGTGAAGTGTACGTTGAGTTGGAGTACACCCGAGAAATCAAAGTTGTTCGATTTGGCGTAGTTAAACTGAGCGGATTGGAGCGAGTTCCAAGTGGTATGGCTATACCAAGGCATCCCGTTATCCGAGCGCTTATTCTTGTCGATATAGACGTAATCGTTCGTTCTATTACCGGCAGCATCAAACGCGTAGGGGCAATCCCACGGCATCTTATAGAAAGCATCGTCCAGCATCATCCATGACGGTGCATAATCGACAGTAGATTTATTGAAATCCAGCTTCACGTTCATATCCAGCCACTTGGCGATGTCAGCCTTCACTGCTGCATGTCCGGTAACCTTCTGCATTCCCGTACCTTTGAGTGTACCCTTCTCCCCGAAATAGTCGAGTGAGACATAATAGCCCACATGTTCGGAGCCGCCGCGAACTGCCACATTATAGTTATGAATTAAGCCGGTATGGAAGAACTCATTCTGCCAATTCCAATCTTGCTGTTTGATATAGTCTGCGTCGTCTTCATGAAGGGTAGTGAAAGTACCGGCATTCTCGAATAACGTCTGCTGGTAGTTCCACATTTCCATCGTGTTCATCATCTTGAATCGCCCGAACAGCGCCTGTTTAGCGCCCACTTTGGCTTTGAGGTCGACGTGCACCTTGTCTCCTTTCTTACCGGACTTGGTGGTGACAACGATGACGCCACCGGCAGCGGCAGCACCATATATACCGGTTGAACCGGCATCCTTGAGCACCGAAATAGTCTCCACATCGTTGGGGTTGAAACTGCCGCCCATCACACCATCGACGACATAGACAGGATCGCTACCCGCCGTGATGGATCCTGTACCGCGGATACGTATCTGTGCCGCCTCGCCGGGTTGTCCACCCGCATTGGTGATTTGTACGCCAGCGACCTTACCTTGCAGCATATTACCCACATCGGAAGAGGTGACATCCGTCAGTTTCTCGGCATCTACGGTCACGACAGCGGAACTCAACTCTGCCTTTTTGACAGCCGAGTAACCGAGCGAGACCACCTCTTGCAACTCGGTAGCATCAAGCTCCAGTTGGATACGCATGTTCTTGGTAGCGGGAACTTCAATGGTTTTGTAGCCGATATAAGAAATCTGCAGTACAGCCTTATCGGGCACGCTGATTGTGAAGTTTCCATCGAAATCAGTGACGGTTCCTGTGGTGGTACCCTTGACAAGGACACTGGCACCAATAAGCGGTTCCGACTCACCTGAGTCAAGAACTATACCTGTCACATTCATGTCGGCAAAAGCTGCCGTGACAAACATGAGACTGAGAAGAAAGACTTGTATTCGTTTCATGGCTTTCATTTATTAGGTATTAGCTGAATGAGATAGTTTCTATCAAAAGCGGCGTGTATGACGGGATCGGCGCCGTTGACGACATATGTTCGCGGCTGCTTAGTCGTATATTCAACGGCAGTGTATATTGTAGCAGGATCGAGCCCACGCAGTTGCAGCGTTCCGTCAAAAGCCGGCATTCCCGGGTCAAGATAGAATGCAAAATAAAGTGCATTATTTTGTCTGATAACATGTGCCTCAGGATAGTCATATCCCCAAGTATATAAATTAAGGTATTCACCCCGTGCGAGGTTATGCTCCTTATAAATCCCCATCCAGTGCCGAATGAGTGCTTCCTTTTCCGGAGTCAGTTTAAATGGTCCCTCTGTCCAATCAGGATTATCTTCCGGATAGGTAAACTTGGTTCCGATGACCGAACCCGTACCTATTTGCGAGGCGAAATCATCTCCGCCATCGGTCAGTTCCACATGGTCGCCATAGTAGGCGAGAGAGGGTGCCATCGCCGCATAAGCCTTGCGTTTCATACGCACTTGTCGGGACGACATCGGGTCAGAAGCCACCGCTTGGTTGATATGCTGCAAGAGCCAATAATTGACCGCACAGCCACAAGGGCAGACCTGCACGACAGCATCCTGCTTATATTGCCGTGCTTGCCGGTATACTTTACCGAAATAGGTATGCATCTGTTCGGGGGCCTGCCAAGGATTCTCCAACGTTGCTGATTCGCCATAATCAGGCATACAGCAGTTGAGATGCTGACCATCAATCTTCAGTCCATCGAAGTTCCAACGCTGCATAAACATCTGCAAGAGGTCCGCCGTATATTGGTCTGTCACCTCGCTGACGGGTGACAGGTACCAACTATCCCACCATGTAATGAACTCAGGAGCCCATTCTTTGGTGCGCAGCAATATCTCCGGATGTTGCTTAAGAATCTGTGTCCCAGGGTCAGCCGCCAGCGGTGCCCACCATAGTTTGGCTTTCATGCCTCGACGGTGTATCTCATCAGTGATATGACGCATGTCGGCGTCGCCACCGGGGAAATATGCGTTCGTATTCCAATCCCCTTCAGCAATCTGATAACCATCGTCAACATCCACCCAACGGAATCCCAGTTCCGCTACCTTGTCGAGCGTACCCAAGACCATGTCCATCTTGAACGGTCGTCCATATCCCCAAGCGCACCAAACAGGTTCGAAAGCCTCAGGTTCGGAGGGTTGCAGGGTTATACCCTCATGCTGCTGCATGTAGGTAGAGAAGACGCGTAGCGCATTGAAGTAATCGCCTTCATGTTTGAGTCGGAATGCCTTTAGACAACGGAGCGTGTCCCCCGTGTTGAGTTGCACGGGTTCCGGTAAGTCGTACCGAAGTGCCATTGTCACGCATTGACCGTAGCGTTTCCATTCTACGGGCATAGAGATCATCTTCAACACGGGCTCGAAGATGCCGATAGCCATGCCTCCGTCCCGTTGCCAAAGATCCACCATCGGTATGCCACCGCCATAGTCGCAGTTGTTCATGCCGAGGTAGTTTGTTTTGGCAAAGCCTGGGGTGACAGGTAGTACCCAGTCCAGTCGCTCTGAAGTGGATGAGGGCTGCAATGACCACACGACCGTATCGTGTGCCTCCAAGGCGGTGCGGCATAACTCATAAGCATGCACGGTAACGGGCTTGCCATGGTTCACAAAATAAGTCTCGATAATCTCCAGTCCCGAGAACTCATCGGAGGGGATGACGGTCTGATGGCGGGTGACATTCAGTCCGTTATGACGATACGGAAAAGTGTTCATGTCCGCCTCGGCACAAATCAGCCGCTCCGTGTCCAATTTCGGCGCACATGCCGCCATCACCGCCGAAATACATAGAATATATAGAATATGCTTTTTCATAAGAATGGCAAAAATACCCAATGAACAAATGAATAAACGGTAAATGTTTAAATAACAAACTATTTATACTCCGTCAGAATGCGTTCTGCATTATCGTGATAAATCTTCTTGAGTACCTCATCGGGCAGGTTGAAGGCGGAGAGAGCCCAATGGTAGTTATACTCAGGCACATAGAAATGCTCATCGTTAGTTTCAAGCACGCGGAAGATGTTGTGGTACATCTCGGCATCCATGCCGTTATCGGTGCCGAAGAGGACACGATCTTGATATTTAATAAGGAAATCGCGTGTAGCTCGTGGTGTATGCGCCGACTCCGCGACTCGAGCAGCGATATCTACGTACATATTGGGATATCTGTCCAGCATAGCAGCCAAGCGCGGCAGGTCGTGGTTCATATTGAGATAATGGCATGCGATAAAGATAGTCGAAGGGTTGTCTCGCACGGCATTCTCGAAAGTGTTCACCAACCCATAGTAGCCCATGCAACGGGTTGTATCGACATGCCAAGGCGCCGCATTGGGCAGTCCGTCATTCGTCTCATCCATAGGCAGATACATCCAGATAGGTTCACCGATATGGATACTAACCGGCATCTTTAGTTCGGCGCATTTAGCGAGCAGCGGTTTTACTCGCGAATCATCTATATGTATGCCCTTCCCTTCCACAGGACGTGCATAGAGATCTCCCTCTCCCTTATCACCCAATTCACCGATACCGACGGCTCCCATCTCATGGTAGCGCTCCAAGGTCTGCAAGGAACGCTCCAATCCCTCGGGCGTATCGATGTCGGTATAGTCAAAACAACACCATAGGCGGAAACGCTCTTTATAGGGAGCATATGCTTTCACCACTTCCTCAAAGGGGCGTCCTATCCACGAGCAGTGCATGATGGCAGTATGTTCCACACCCACCCGGTCCATCACCTGAATCCACCCGGCTATCTCCTCATCGCTGACGGGATAGTCGTGAGAGTGCATATCTATGACGGGGAACTTTGCCCGCTCAATATGCGTGACGGGGATATTGTTGACTACATCGGGAAAATAGTCCTTAACCAATACGCAGTCCGCCTTGGCTGAGGCATTACCGTTTGTGTCAGTTTGCCTGCAAGCACAAAGCAATAGTGCAGGTATTAGGGTTATCCATAAAAAATGTTTCATAGTATTTCTTATTTTTCGGCACACAAAGGTATTATTTTTAGAAAAAATAACCAAATAATCAAAACATGCTCTATAGCATATTTTGTTTATATTATCCATAAATATATCATAATCAGACAGTTACAGTGATTGGATTTTAATTTAAGTATATTTCGTAATATTTCGAAAAGAGGAAGCGAAACTTTTTATTTGCCAATTCCGAAAATAAGTTGTATATTTGCAACTTGAAAAATAAGACATCAACGACCATGAACACCTCATCAGCTAAAGAACGTAGAGCGCTCATAATGCGCTTATTAGAGCAAAAACAGGAAGTGCAGGTTAGCGATTTGAGTCGTGAGACCGGCATTTCGGAAGTAACTATTCGCAAGGACCTGACTCTCTTGCAGAGCCGCAATCTACTGATACGTACTCGCGGCGGAGCAATGCGTTGTCCTGTTGATAACCAGAACGAAGATACTCCCATAGCGCGAAAGCGTATGTTTAATTTCAAGGAAAAAGAACGTATCGGCATTGAGGCGACGAAACTCATCAAGGACGGAGACCATATCTTTCTGGACTCAGGGACAACGACCATGGAGATAGCCAAACATTTGAATAAATTTCATGACCTGCATATCCTGACCAACGCCATGAACATAGCCACCGAACTCATGTCTTATAAGCGTTTTGAGGTGGTGTTATTGGGAGGTCATGTCCGCGTGAGCAGCCATTCCACAGTGGGTTCAATAGCTATCTCGGTGCTGAGGAATTTCCGGCAATACAAGTTGTTTTTGGGCGTCGACTCGTTCTCACTGGACAACGGTATCTCAACGCCCAGCATGGAGGAAGCACTATTGAATCAAGTGATGATTCAACAGGCAGAGCAGGTGATTGCGGTGTTTGACTCGTCCAAGTTTAATAAGCGCAGTTTTGTACATATAGCCGATGCTGAAGAGATAGACTGTATCATCACCGACAACGCTATACCGACCGGTATGATAAGCAAGCTAAAGGAGATAGGGATAGAGGTCAGAGTGGTATAGGGACTCCACACCGGAACGATGTAGGAAAGAACACAACAGCCCGTCCATATCAGCGGGCTGTTGTGTTGTATAATAGACTACTAGTCTAAACGATATCAAAGCATCTATTCCTTACTCTTGCTGTCCCAAGCAGTTATACCGAACTCCATTATGGATGATGATGAGTCGACCCTTCTCAACGCGTTTAACGGCTTTATAAGGAGCTTCTGGCTCGTCCAAAGCGGTGGGTACAGGATAAATAATCTCGTAGGCAGACGCACTCTTCACACCGGGAACAGAGAAATACGTTTGGAGTAACCCCTTCACCTTAATCTGTGCACCAATCATTGTGTTATCCACGACGTTTAACTCGTTGCGGATAGTGCCATTAGGTAACTGAACGGGAATCATGTTAGCGATATCCTCTTCAGAGGTATTGTCAGCCAAAACGATATTGGTTTTCAAGGTATTGTCAAAACTCTTATTTTGAGCCCATGCTCCCTTGACATATCCCATGACCCATGATTCTTCCGTCACAGACCCATTGAGTGCAATGACATCCGCTACGGTATAGGGAGATTCTTGTGAGCCGTCTCCTACCGTCACAATGACGGGCGTAGGTGCCGCCTCTACCAACAGGACTGCCGGACGAACCATCTCATAGATAGCTGAGTTATTCTTGATATACTTCTGGAACTGCGTACCGGTAGCGCGAATCTTATCGCCCACCTTGATAGCCTGCGAAGTTTCATCCTCGGGAACAGCCTTGTAGAGTTGAACGAGTTGGTCACCCTCAGCCGTATCATCAATCCAAACCGTGATACCATTATTGGCAGTATAGGTATAATCCACCTTGGTCACAT
>CAMHEP010000070.1 GCA_946184195.1 uncultured Bacteroidales bacterium
CGCCCCTATGGTTCGGATGTAACTAATGCCATCAAAGTTATTATTGACCATTGTACATTCTATAACAATCCGACAATCAACTCCGACCATTCAGCCATCCGCCCGTATAAACTTAGTGATGTTACTATTTCCAACTGTATCTTTGCTCATCCGGAAGCTTACGAACGTCGTGCTACATGCTGCTATGGAGGTACAATTAGTAATTGTCTTACATTTAACTTAACAACAGATGCAAGCCAGAATGCACACCGTCAAAGCGGAGGTCTGCCTGCTTTCTCAGGAAACTTTACCGCCGACCCGCTCTTTACGGATGCTGCTAACGGTGATTTCTCTTTTGCCGGTGATTGGACCACGATGACTCTCTCTCCTGCTCGTGCTGCTGCGACGGACGGAAGCGATCTCGGTGACCCTCGGTGGTACTCCGCTGAAGTTTTACCCACTACCAACTTCGCTTCAGGATATGCATTCATAGGTACATCAGCACTACTGTCAGGGAACATTCGGCTCAACGCTAACAATAATATAGAGTATTGTGATAAAGACGTATGTGGAACAGCAAAATGGAAGATTCATGCTACAGGTGCATGCTATGTAGCTGCAACGCTGAATATGGAAACGGGTTCCTCATCAGGTCATAAATTTAAGGTTGAGATATTGGGTAGTGATGCCACTGTGGTAGGCAATCTTGCAGAGCCGGCACAAAGTAGCAGCGACGGAAATATCGACCTGTCCGGACCTATAGCTATCCCTGCCGAAGGGGACTATACCATTATCTTATCCAACCTCACAGCATGGTCTTCTGCCAAAATTGCGAGTGTCACCCTAACAACAGCAGGTGGAGGAATGATAGATTTACCCGGACCAATACCATTTGCAGAAGCTTTGTTTAGTGCTCGCGCCTATGTGGATGGCGATGGTTTGCATTTCGCTGATGCAGAGCATCTTGGATACATGGCTGCCCAATGGGCAAAGTGGAACATACATGCTGAAGAAGGCGTCTATTCCTTCACCGCCAATTGCACAAGCTCTAACTATTCGAAACTGACGATTACGGTGTTGGATAATGAAGAGAACGAGTTATTCTCCTATACCCCACAGTACTCATATACCGGAGACGCAGTCATCACTTCACCGAAATGGTATCTGCCGGAGGGCTATTATAAACTAAAACTTTCCAATCCGAACAACCACTCTGATGGTTATGTGACAGCACTTTCATCCGAACTGGGTACAATCATCACTTTAGACGAAGCAGCAACGGATAACAGCGTCATTGAGGCGAATTATAATGACGGAGCCAAGAACGTACGCCTCATCCGAACCATTACGGCCGGTATGTACAACACACTCTGCTTGCCTTTTGCGGTGTCTACCAGTCAAGTGAAAGCTGTTTTTGGCAATGACGTAGAACTAAAGACTTTGGGCGATGCCACTATTGATGGCACAGTATTGGATTTGCAGGTCAACACCGCTACTGATATCTATCAAGGTACACCTGTGCTCATAAAAACTTCCGCTGATGTAGTGAATCCTGTCTTCACAAACGTTACCTTTGCCGTACAGAATCCTGCAACTTCCACCGGCACCAACGCTGACTTCGTTGGTACTTTCGTGGCAAGCACAATCCTCGCAAGCCCCGATAACCTCTTCCTCGCTGCGAACGACATGCTCTATTTCCCCACTGCCGATATACCTATCAAAGGTATGCGGGCCTACTTCCGCGTTCACGATGCTCCCGCCGGTGTACAGATGGCACGCTTCGTTGAGCGCACAATGCCTACCAACGTAGAAGCCGTGGCCGCTCAGCCCGCTGAATGCTCCAAGACTATCCAAAACGGACAACTCATCATCACCCGCGATGGCGTACAATATAACGCTCTCGGACAGCGAATCGATAAGTAAGCAGTTTAATATAGAACACAATGTTTAACGCAATAAATGAAACGATTATGAAAACTACGTATATTCAACCCAACACAACGTTCGCGCCGATAAGCGGTCTTAATTCTATCTGCGTCGGCTCAGTACATGGCAATTCCGGTATGCGTTACGGCGGCGGAACAGACGGCTCCAATCCCAACATCAGTCCTATGTAATAGCATCTCTGCCACTATGTGACCACAAAAAGGAAGAGGGTGTATCCGTAGTGGGTACACCCTCTTCCTTTCATCTTTCACCGTTAACCATTGAGCGTTATCTCACCGAAAAACTCGGGACAATGGAAATCCGGCTTAGCTGTCCTGATAGGTTGCCAACTCAAAAAATGCGGCACCTTGGTCTTGTCGGCACACTTATAGAAGTTCACACGCAAAACCTGCGGAAAAGTAATCTCTTTTTCGCGGAAAATAAGCTTTAGCGGGATAGAGAGTTTCACCGACCATGAGAACCATCCGTCACGCTCCTCTATCACTTCACGCGGGAAGGTACATTGTCGCCCTATCTGCGCCATCTGCGCCGGCGAAAGGGGTTGCACGTGTTCACTCCTTCCTTTTCGGCGCGACGCGACCATCGCTCCGATACAGTTACACTCGAAATTCATGTAGTACCTTTCTCCGGGTACCTGACAGAAAAATTCCACACAAGAGTCTTCCCATACCGGACCTTGGTCGTCCGTACTGATGGCGCGCAGTTGCCTACCACGCACATGATAGGTGAGATAGAGAAACCTGTGGTCATTACACACATCGACCGTCACTTCCGGACACTCGGGAAACAAGTCCTTCCAATTGACTTGATTGATGGAATACCTCATAGTTCTTCTCATGTTATAGTTGGGAAATAATTGCCTCCATCTCACCACGTACACGCTCTTGCTCCTCCAGCAGGCGCAGTTGAGCACGGGTACGGACAAGGTTATGCTCGGGATAGCGAATCTTATAGTAGGTGTCACCATTGAGCCAATCGGTGAAAAATCGTACCGCTTGCATATAGCTGAGCAAGCGACAGCCGAAGGGAAGCAGTTCTTTCTCCATATCGGTAAGAAAAGCGGCTTCACGCAGATAACCGCGCGTATAGGCCTCAAAGATAGCCATATCTACGTGTATCTTCTCCAGTTCCGGCTCATCCTCTGTGGCTGTATTGGCTGCACTGCGCATAAAATCCCCGAAGTCACTCAACACAAATCCCGGCATAACAGTATCAAGGTCTACAATACAAATAGGGTGACCTGCTTTGTCAAATAGTATATTATTAACCTTTGTGTCGCAATGGTTGATACGTTTAGGTAAACGCCCCTCACGGAAGAGGCGCTCCGCCAAGCACATCTCGTCACGACGGCTGTTGATAGCCGCTATGATATCGGGTGAGCCGGACTTGCGTCCCTTCACATCTGCCTGCAACGCCTCGTCCAATTGCTGCAAACGGAACTCTATATTGTGAAAATTGGGGATGGACTCACATAGTGCATCAAACGGCAGGTCGGATAATTGACACTGGAATCGACCGAAAGCCTCGCCTGTCAATTCGGCAGAGACCGGAGTGACCTTCTCCTGCGAACAGGCGTCCTCAATGAGATTATACACTCGCCAATACTCGCCCTCGGCGGTCCTATAGTATAACGCCCCATCACGAGTGGGCACCAGTCGTAAAACCTTACGCTCAATATCACTCTCTCCCATAAGTACCAACTTATGGCGTATATGGTCGGTCACTATCTGTATATTGCGTTGCAAACCCTCCACATTCGTGAAGATATGATGGTTAATACGTTGTAGGAAATACGAGCGCTCACTCTCCTTTGTGGCGCGAACGATGAACGAGTCATTGATTAGTCCTGTCTTCAGCGGCAAAGGCTCCGCTATCTCATTATCAATAGCGAAATGATTGAGTATCTCCCTCAGGCGCAGTGCTTCTATCGATTCGCAGGTCTGCCATCCTTGATAACGCTCACCGGCTATTCGATTCTTCTCCAGATCGTCCACGTAGATGGTCTGTGCTGAGTCGATTGCGGCATGGTGGGTAACATATTCGTAGATTTCACGATTAGGCTTTGCCATATGTAACTGATGCGACGCAAAGATATGGTCGAAATAGCGGTCCAGATGATACTGCTCATAGATAGGGTCCCAATGCAACTCGTTGGAATTGGAGAGTAGGATAGTCTGATACCCCTGACGGCGTAAACCGGCTATATAATCAAGCCGCGACTGAGGTAACTCGTCCAGCATACCCATCAATGCCGCACGTACATCGTCGATACGGGTGCCTGCATGGCAATAGCTGAGCACGGACTGTAGAAACACCTCCGTACTGATATTGCCGTATTCATAGTCGTGCATAAGTTGGCGAGTCGCAGCACTAACAGCCACTAATCCCTCACCTTCATCGTCAATGCCAAGGATAGTTCGCACATTCTCCTCACCCATCAGACGTTTAAAAGCGTCCACACAACGCTTAACATTCAGGTTGATAATCACGCCGCCTAAATCGAAGACGATCGTATGGAAAGATTGTGTAGTCATAGTATGTAATGATTTTTTTCGCTTATTGTCCTAATATAGAAAAACGGCGTCCGTCCGGCATCAGGATATAGAGAGTACCCTTATCCATTATCTTACGCGGCAAAGACACTTGTCCTTCCGTAACGGTCCGGACACCGGAGTGAATGGAGGAAACATTAACGACAAGGTTAGCCCCTAAGTCATTCATACCCGTTTCCGCATCCCAAACTCCTACGTTAGCCAACCTCACGGCATAGCGTGGATCAGCAGCGATAGAGGCATATGCGTCCGGAAGATAGAGATACAACTGATAGGTTCCCTCCGGCACAGTATCGGGAATAGCCACCTGCTCGCTAATTGCAGTCACTACGCCATTGGGTAGCCAGCGGCGAGGGTCTGTCTGAAGTCGGATAGGAAAACTCGCCATAGTATTGCGCAGCACCAAGTATACAGGACGCTCGTTATAGAGCGGTGCATAACCAGTATTGCGAATATACAGCGTGATGGCCATACTCTGCCCGCTCACCGCCTGCTCCGGGAGCGTAGCAGATAATAACTGATACCGATAGCCCATGTGTATATTGAGTGTATCAAATAGACCGCTGCTACGCCACCGATTAGTCACCGGTTCAGCATAAGACCGTCCGCAGAACGACCAGTGGTACGTACTCATCTCCGCCGGTGCTGTAACATAACGGCTCTCTGCCAACGCATCATCGTCGTCAATATTGGTCTCACCTCCATTGGGGACATAGAGGGTCTCCGTAGCGATATATTGGCGTACTGCAGGGTCATCCTCGCTATCATCGCTGGCATAAGTACCCATATTACCCCAGTCGTGCAGAAAAGCATCATTATGATGACCCATGCGGGCCCGTATACTGCCGTCAAACGCACTCGTTGCGTTGAGGGGATTACTATCTCCGAAATACTCTGTTTTAGTCATCGGGTAACGGAAGAGAATACACCTATCGGTCGGAGCATTGGCATACAATGCATCTATAACCAGACGTCGGTTAGCATTCAGATGTTGGCTCTCATTGCCATAATTGGACGTGTAATACCATTCGCCCCACGACCCGATAAAACCGGCTTCCATCACATAAATGACATCAGCGTTATCCACAAGGTGCGGGTGAAGTTGCTCAAGGTGTCGCTGTACCCATGCCGGAGTGGCATCTCTCTTGTCGCTCTGTGTCTCGGTATACGCAAAGCGTAATACACACTTCCACCCATTTTGACGAAGAACCGCCATATCCTCATCAAAACCCGTCAACACCGCTTCCGGAAGATCCTGAGATTTGAAATTCTTGAAGTTATAGAGCACCATGAGTAGACGCATATTAGCTTGCTCACCGTCAGTGAACCAACCTGTACTGACCTGACCCTTTATCACATTCTTTTTAGAGGCAGAAACTTGCCTGCTCATCTCCTCCGTAAAACCACGCTCAGGGTTCGGAAAAATACTCGTATCGTCCGGCGTATAATGAATCACTGCGGCATGGAGAGAGAACATAACTGACCATAACAGACCGACTATAACACCATATCGCCTGCTGAATAACCATGATAGTTGTTGAGATTTCATATTTTAAGTTGACTTAGGCATTTGAACTGCAAATTTACAACAAATTATCTGAATGTGCAAGATTTGTAATAGAAAATGTGCACGTTTTTTCTTTCGTTATGTTACGAAACTTCCCTCCTATTCCACCACCTCCTTTGCTTCCAAACTGCGAATATGAACAAAATACTTATTTTATTTGCATATTCGGAAAATAATTTGTAACTTTGCAAGCCAAATAAAAGATAAAAAAATAGAAACCATACAATGAAAAGAAAAATAGCCATAGTAGCCGGTGGCGACAGCAGCGAGCATGACGTGTCGCTGCGTAGTGCACAAGGATTGCTATCCTTTATGGACAAAGAACGTTACGATGTTGAGATTATTGAACTAAGGGGTCATGATCAGAAGACACTGGAACGACTGACCGAATTTGATTTTGTCTACATCACCATTCATGGTACCCCCGGCGAGAACGGACGTTTACAAGGTTTTCTTGACATCATGGGAATACCCTACTCGTGTTGCGGTGTATTGGCTTCGGCGCTCACCTTCAACAAATTCACATGTAACCATTACCTTAACAGTTTCGGTATTCGAACCGCTAAGAGCGTACTCATACGGGCAGACAGATGGATAAGCGGACGCGTCGAAGGCAAACATCCTGATGAACCGGCGGCAAAAGCGTGGAAGACCATAGCGTCAGACAATAGTACTTGCGTCAAGCAGTGGGATAACAGTGAAGAACTCGCTCAGTACATCATCGAACAGGTGGGACTCCCATGCTTTATCAAGAGTAATGTCGGCGGTAGTAGTTTCGGCTGCACTAAAGTCAAGAAAAACGAGGATGCATTACCGGCTATTAAGCGCGCTTTCGAAGAGGGTAATGAAGTCATTTGTGAGTCCTTTATGAAAGGAACAGAGATTACATGCGGTGTATACAAGACCAAAGAAAAGGCTATCGCATTCCCCATCACCGAGGTGGTGACGCACAATGAATTCTTTGACTACAACGCCAAATACAACGGTGAGGTAGAAGAAATTACACCGGCTCGCATACCCGACGAGGTGCGCAACCATGTGCAGGATCTTACGCTCCGTATCTATGATATCATTGGTTGTCAGGGTATCATTCGCGTGGATTACATTCTGACAGATAACAACCAAAACATCAACTTATTGGAAATTAACACCACCCCCGGTATGACAGCCACAAGTTTCATTCCCCAACAGATTCGAGCAGCCAAATTAGATATCAAAGACGTATTAACAGATATCATCGAGAATAAGTTTTAAGTTGTCCCCCACCTCGGTTACGTATAGTTTTATGACTGATATCAACGACATCATACAACACCTCGGCTATTCTGAGCGTGAACCCAAGGGTCTATATGCCCCAATCTCCTATGCATTATCCGCGGGAGGTAAGCGTTTGCGACCACGATTAGCAATCTTGGGAGCACAACTCTTTGAAGGACGGGAAGCCGCCGGTGAACAGTTAGAAAGCCGTGTTATGCCGGCCGCATTAGCACTGGAAATATTCCATAACTTCACCCTACTACATGACGACGTCATGGACAATGCCGAAGTACGTCGAGGCAGACCCTGTGTGCACAAGCAATGGGATGTCAATACGGCTATCTTATCCGGT
>CAMHEP010000071.1 GCA_946184195.1 uncultured Bacteroidales bacterium
GCAAATCATTGTCGTTAAAATGAAGGATATCCTTGAACAAATCAAAGAACAAGTACTGAATGTGTTATGATATACATTTTTTGTGCGCCATCGGGTAGCGGCAAGTCCACCATGGTTCAACACCTGCTGAACAATTACCCCAACCTCTTCGAATTGTCCATATCGTGCACCACTCGCGAGCCCCGCGGTCAGGAGGTACACGGACGGGAGTACTATTTCATCACGCCCGACGAGTTCAAAGCACGTATCGAAAACAATGATTTCATTGAGTACGAGCAAGTGTATGAGGGTCTATACTACGGGACCCTCAAACAGGAGATTAAACGTATCGAACAGGCAGGACGTCAGGTACTATTTGACGTGGATGTGAAAGGAGGCATCAACCTCAAGCGCATCTTAGGCGACAGGGCGACGTCTATCTTTATCTGTCCTCCCTCCATTGAGGAACTGAGGCGTCGCCTGGAGGGCAGGGGGGACACTTCGCCGGAGATGATAGAGAAAAGGTTGGCAAAGGCGGAGACCGAGTTGGCGGACATGAAGTATTTCGACCGCGTGGTCATCAACGATGACCTGCAGCATGCCTTCGAGCAACTGGATGCCATCGTTAAGGGTGAATGACGAATGGAGAATGACGAACGGTAAGTGCGGGAAGATGAAGATAGGTATCTATGGCGGAAGTTTCAACCCTGTGCACTACGGGCACGTGGGACTGGCAGACTGGATAGTCGGACACACCGACATGGATGAGGTATGGCTGATGGTGAGTCCGAATAACCCACTGAAAGACCCCGGTATGCTTGCCGACGAGAAGGAACGTTTAGCAGGCGTACAAGAAGCCATTCAAGGTCATCCGGGGTTGCGGGCATGTGACTTCGAATTCACGCTTCCCCGTCCCAGTTATACCGCCCATACGATGCGTCGACTGAGGGAAACATTCCCCGAGCATACTTTTTCCCTCATCATCGGCGAAGACAATATAGCAGTCTTCACCCGTTGGCGAGAGTGGGAATGGCTAATAAACAATTTTCCTATTTATGTCTATCCACGCGGAAAGGAAGGTGAGTACACGGACTCCGTACCACCGGAGTTAAAGCAACGAATCATCTACCTGAAGGGCGCTCCATTGTTCGACATATCCTCCACCCGGATACGCGAACAACGGAAAAAATCAGCGGAAAAATAATATTTTTATACTTGCACTTGCATAAATGAAAAAAAAAGTGTAATTTTGCACCCAAAATCAGCAAACAATAAAAATTCAGATATATGACAAGAACAACATTCAACCGCCTCCGTGAGGTCAAAGACAGTCTGCCGCACGGCAGCATGGATGCAATTGCAGCCGAGTTGAACATCCCCGCAGATCAAGTACGCGCATTCTTTAACGGCAGTGGCACGCCTGAGACCGGCTACCATATCGAGCCCGGACCTGACGGCGGTATCGTAACCTTGGATGACAGTCGCATTCTGGAGGTTGCCTTGCGCAAAGCTTGGGAACAAAAAAATGCTTTATAACAGAGAACAAACAAGAATGAAGCAACATTCCTTTAATCGCATCATTGCCACATTAGTGGCAGTGATTGCCTTTTTTGCCTGCGCATACGCGCAAGAGCCCGTGCCCGTACAAGAGTCAGCAGAGAGAGAGGCTGACACGTTTGAGTTCGGTTATGATGCCGGTGCCGAGATTGTCACCTCCTACCTCTGGCGTGGTATGTACAACGGCGGACTGAGTTTCCAGCCCGACCTTGCTATCGGTTGGGACAGCAAACACACAAGTTTCCGTTTCGGCACATGGTGGTCTGTAGGCGCCAGCGATTGGCGTTTCCGCAAGGGATGGGAAAAAACATACGATGCCTTTGGCACAGAATGTAATCCCAACACCTACTTCATTCCCGAGTTGGATATTTACGCGGACTTCAACATATGGGGTGCTACCGTCGGCTTTACGCACTACTACTATTTCGGTGGCAGCAACTTCTTCACCCCGGGCAACGATTTCTTCCGAATGGACGAACTTGGCAATACCAGCCAAACGGAACTCAATATCGGTTACGATTTCGAGACACTGCTCGGTATCGGACTCTATTTCAAGTGGCACACGATGATTAGCGGAAACGACTACCATCTCGAGAATATGGAGGTAGTGACCGAGGATGAAGACGGCACCCCGCTTGCAGACGAAGATGTCTATATCGACGGTGATGCTAAACGCTCCTACTCCAGTTATTTGGAGTTGGGCTACAAGTACACGTGGGAGAAGATTGGTCTGACCCTCAGCGGTGCTATCGGCATGAGTCCGTGGAAGAGTCTTTACACAGACCAATGGTATGCCGACATCCTAAAGGACGACAACGGCAACTTCTATATTGACGACCATAGTAAGAACTTTGCTGTCAATAACATCTCCATACGTCTGGAGAAAGAGTGGGATTTGGACGTATGCACCATAAGCCTATTCGGACAGGGAATGCTCAACACGTGCAACCTCAATAAGGACACGTGGCATATCCACGGCGCCGGAGACGACAAGATGGGGCAGAAAGTAAATGCAACGGTAGGTATGAGCGTTTGGTTCTAAACAGACTCACGGCTCTCCTTCCCCAGACAAGCGAATAAACATCAACTCTAAATAACCACAACCATGAACAAAAAGATGTATTCAATGGCAATATGCTCGGCGATAGCCGGTCTATTGCTCGTCATGACCGGATGTGACAAGTCCGAGTCCAAGTACAAAATGGCAGAAGGTAAGATCTTCGGCACCACCTACTCCATCCGCTACGAAGCAGAGGAGGATCTACACGAACAGATCTTACAATGTTTGCAGGAGTTTGATAATTCGCTCAGTATGTTCAACGAGAACTCTATCATCTCGCGCATCAACCGCAACGAGGATGTGGAGACAGACGCCTACTTCGAAACCATGTTCGAGGAGGCGCAGCATATCAGCGAACTCTCGCAGGGAGCGTTCGACATCACCGTGGCACCGCTGGTCAACCTATGGGGATTCGGTTTCCAGAACAAAGGTGAGGTGACGCAGGAGAAGATAGACAGCCTGCTACCCATCACCAATTTCCTGGGAGTGACCCTAAGCGACCATCACATCTACAAACGTGATGAACGCATCATGTTGGATGCCAGCGCTTTGGCTAAGGGCTACGCATGCGATATCGTTGCTAATAAACTCGCCGAGGCAGGATGCAAGAACTACCTGGTAGACATAGGAGGCGAGATAGTCGCTCAGGGTGTTAATCAGGAGGGTGAGAAATGGAAGATCGGTATCACCAAACCCATTGACGACCCCACCGGCTCGGTGCAAGAGCTTGAAGATATCGTGCGCTCCGGGGATATCAAGATGGCCACCTCGGGTAACTACCGCAACTACTACTATAAAGACGGTCAACGTCGCAGTCATACCATCGACCCGCGTACCGGATACCCCGTACACCACAACCTGCTGAGTGCGACCGTAGTAGCCAAGAGTTGTATGCGTGCAGATGCCTTGGCAACAACCTGTATGGTGATGGGCGAAAAGGAAGCGTTGGCATTCATTGACAGTATCGAGGATGCAGAGTGTTACCTCATCGTCGCTGATAACAAGGAACTCAAAGTACTCACCTCGGAGGGATGGGTACAACTATTTGAATGAGAAAAGAATACCGATACATACTGACCATTATGACAGCCCTGATACTTGTCGCATGCGGTGAGTATCAGGCTGTACTCAAATCCAAGGACCCCGACTATAAGTATCAGAAGGCTTTGGAGTACTTCAACATGAAGAAGTATGTACGCTCGCAAATGCTGCTGGAGGATATCGCCTCCTACTACAAAGGCACCGAGCGAAGCGAAGATGTACTCATTTATCTCAGTCGCTCCTACATGGGACAGAAGGACTATACGTCCGCAGCCGACTATTATCAGGCCTATATACGCAACTACCCCAAAGGCAAATACATCACCGAAGCACGATTTCAGGTAGGTCACTGCTATTATCTGGAGGCTCCCGATCCCAAGTTGGACCAACAACTCACGAAGAAAGCTATTCAGTTCTTTACCGAGTTTGTAGAGTATTATCCCGACAGTCCCTATAGCCGTCAGGCATACGATGAGATGAACGAGATGTACAACAAGTTGGCATACAAGGAGTATCTCAATGCCAAACTATACTACAACCTGGGGACCTATTTAGGCAACAACTATCTCAGTGCAGAGATAGTGGCACGTAATGCACTACGCGACTATCCAAGCAACAGCTACATGGAGGAACTGAGTTGGCTTATCCTGCTCAGTAAATACCAGCAGGCGGTTTATTCCGTAGACGCAAAAAAGGGTGAGCGTACCCGTAATACGATAGACGAATACTATAATTTCGTCACAGAGTTTCCAAACTCCAAGCACCGCCGCGAGGCAGAACGTATCCTCAAGCAGATGCAACGAGGAGCAACATCAGATTATAATTAACGAAAAGAAACAATATGGATTACAAACAAACAACAGCGCCTAACAATACGCAGACGCGAGACATGAATCAGTTATCCGACAAAGTGGGTAACGTGTACGAAACAGTTGCCATCATCGGCAAACGTGCCAATCAAATCAGCAATGCTCTCAAGAAAGAGTTGGATGCCAAGTTGCAGGATTTCTCCATGCCGCAAGACGCCCTTGACGAAACTTTCGAGAATAAAGAGCAAATCGAGATCTCCCGTAGCTATGAGCGTATGCCCAAACCCACCCTTATTGCTACGCAGGAGTTCATTGACGACCAACTCGTTTACCGCGTAGGCAGCAAGGACGACCAACTGAAGTAAAGCCCCCTCTGACTCGGATTGAAGAACTATCGACATCGTGCTTGAGGGTAAGCATATATTAGTGGGTATCAGCGGCGGCATAGCTGCGTATAAGATTCCCGAACTCATCCGCCGGTTAAGACAGGCGGGAGCGGAAGTAAAAGTGACGACTACAAAGAATGCTTTGCAGTTCGTCACTGAGCTTACGTTGCAGACCCTGAGCGGGAACAAAGTCTATCACGATGTCTTTGCCGCCATCAACGATCATTCCACGGAACATATCTCCCTACCCGATTGGTCAGATGCTATGATTGTGGCCCCAGCCACCGCCAATGTGCTGGACAAGATGGCACACGGCATTGCCGACGATGCTCTTACCACCACCTTTGCAGCCATGCGCAAACCTGTCGTCATAGCTCCCGCCATGAACGACAAGATGTATGCTTCAGAGGCTGTACAGGAGTCGCTCACACAGCTGAGCAAACGCCACAACATCACCGTCATGGACTGCGCGGAAGGCTACCTTGCATGCGGCACGACGGGCAAAGGGCGGATGCAGGAGATTGACTGCATCGCCGAGGCTCTATGCTATGCGCTCACTAATCATGACATGACGAATAAGCATGTGCTACTCACCGCCGGTCCTACCCGGGAAGCCATCGATCCTGTGCGGTACCTCACCAACCATTCGAGCGGTAAGATGGGCTATTCCTTGGCACGCGAGTGTTGGCGTCGCGGAGCTATGGTGACACTGGTGAGCGGACCTGTTTCCATCCCCCTACCGATACCCGTTCTATTCGGGGAAAAAACACGGTTCACACGTATGACCGTAGAATCAGCACAACAGATGTACGAGGCCGCCATGCAAGCGCTTGACGAGGCGCATGTTATCATCCTGTGTGCTGCTGTAGCAGACTATAGGATGACTGAGGTGAGCACCACTAAGATTAAGAAAACGAGCGACTCTCCCCTGCTCACCCTCACTCTCACGGAGAATCCCGACATAGCCGCAGCTATCGGCGAAGCGAAGCGGCCTAAGCAACAGCTCATCGGTTTTGCTCTTGAGACGGATCATGCCGAAGAGCATGCTATTCAAAAGCTCAAGGCAAAAAAACTCGATTGGATTGTGCTCAACAGCCTGCAAGACCCGGGAGCAGGATTCGGCGTAGATACCAACAAGGTATGTCTGCTTTCACGTAAAGGCACAAAAAAAGACATTCCCCTCATGAGTAAGGAGAATGTCGCACAAGCCATTATCTCGGCTATCTTATAAAGATTTCAAAGTTTTTTCTCAATCACGACGGAAACGGCTGAACAGACCACGACGAGCGGGTTGTTCTTCTGCCGATTGTTCCTCCTCATGAGCAGCGTCTTCCTCACCGGCAGGAGCTTCTTCGCGAACACGCTCCTCACGCTCCTCGATGGGTCCCACCTGACCCTTCACATAGTTAATCACATCCTCCAGTCCTTCGGTGAAGTGTGCAAAATCTTCCTTGTAAAGGAATACTTTGTGCTTCTCAAACTGAGGTACCTCGTCCTCCATGCCCTGCTTGCGCTTGCTCTCCGTAATACAGAGATACAAGTCTTCGTTACGAGCTTTCTTTACATCCAAGTAATAGATACGTTTACCTGCTTTCACCGAACGAGAGTACACAATTTCCGGCTCCTTTCGGTCATCCCTTTTGTCTTCAAATCTACGATTTTCCATCTGTTTATAAAAAATTATGTTGAATAAACTGAGTGCAAAGTTATAAAAAATAATTGCGCGATAAATAACATAAATAGACGAAGAATGATTAATCGAACATTAGTGCGCACTCGGGTCATACAAAACCTGTATGCCTACTACAAAGACGGAGACTGCACTCCCCTGACCGCCAAGAAGCAGTTGCTTAAGAGTTTTTCCGACACATACAGTCTCTATTTTCTTTTACTCAGTTTGGTCGATGAGGTCACACGTTATGCAGAGGAGCAAATGAATGAGGCGGCGGCTCGCGCTAAAGCCACTCATACCTCCTACGAGCCGAACAAGCGATTTATTCATAATAAATTCGCCATGCAGCTCTTCAATAACCACACACTGCGCAGCTATACAGCGGATAAGCTATTGAGTTGGGATGCAGGTCATAATGCCGTCATAGCCGTCTATAAGGAGTTGATAGCTTCACCATTCTACGAGGAATATATGGCACTCCCTTCTGCAAGTTATGAGGACGATAAACGTTTATGGCGCCGTATCTTCCAACGTATTGTCGCTGAGAGCGAGCAGGTGGAGTCGGCTCTGGAAGAGCTGGAGGTTGTCCATAACGCCCAGAATTGGTCCACAGATATGCAAATCGTGGTGAGCTATGTCATCAAGACTATCAAACAGTTTGATGAAGCAAAAATGGACGATATGCCGCTGCTCGAGATGTTTGACACGGAGGACGAGCTCACCTTTGCCAAGGATTTGTTACGTTTGAGCATCGAGCACCACGACGAGTATATGGACCTTATCCATACACACCTCAAGAATTGGGACGCAGAACGTATCGCCTATATGGACGGTATCATCATGCAGGTCGCACTGACGGAGATACTGAATTTCCAGGAGATTCCATTGGAGATCAGTATGAATGAGTATATCGAACTCAGCAAGGAGTATTCAAGCGATAAGAGCTATATGTTCATCAACGGTATCCTGAACAATATCCTGCACGAAAAAAAAGAGTCAAACAGTCTCTTCAAGACAGTGAGATAAAGAAACTATTCACCTAAATAAATTAAATTAAGACAGTTATGTTAAACTACATTTTACTACAAGATGCCGCAGCCGCTACACAAGGCTCGCAGTGGAGTTTC
>CAMHEP010000072.1 GCA_946184195.1 uncultured Bacteroidales bacterium
ATTGCTCCACTGGTGTTTGAGACCAGCGCGTCTACCGATTCCGCCATCTGGGCTTTCGTCGGAAGTGGCTCGCTTAGAAGAACTCGCTCCGCGAGTTTGAACGGCTCGCACTTCCTCCTCTATCCTCATAAAGCGTTTGCATGCAAACTTACTTTTTTCGGATTGTGTCTCCTCGGAAGTTTCTTCTTCGGATGTTTTTTCGTTGCAACGATACCTTATCCGAGGCTAATTGCGACGAAAAAGCGTGCAAAGGTACAATAAATATTTGAATTACGCAAATCTTTTTTCAGAAAACTGCAATTTTTCCTTATTTTGAGTTTTCTTTAACCATTGTGACATCAACATGAGGATAGGCAAAAGTGAAACCATGTTTGGGTAGTTCGGTATAAAACTGCTCTTGCAGAGCGAAGAACACATCCCAATAGTCCGTATTCCTTACCCAAGCCCGTACGACAAAAGTGATATCATTCTCATTGAGTGAAAGCAACGCCACAAAGGGATCAGGAATAGCATCCATGCGATAGTTTACAGTCTTGAGTTGATACAATTCCATGTCAAACTCCTTATATAGATTCTTCACATTCGTCTTAGCATTGAGGACTTTAGGGTTCGCATTGACCATGTCGAGAATCGTTTGTCGACATTTCTCGGCATCCACACCGTAATCAACGCTCACCGTCCAGTCCACGCGTCGAAGGGGGCGTGCCGAATAATTGTCGATAGCGCCATTGCTCAAAGCACCGTTTGGCAATATAACGACCCGATTGTCCGGTGTGAGAATCTTAGTGGTCGTGATAGTCGTCTCTACCACTTTCCCTTTGAATCCTTGTGCTTCAATCATATCTCCGGCCTTGAAGGGTTTGAAGGTCATGAGCATCATTCCTCCTGCGAAGTTCTGCACCGTACCGGATAGCGCCATACCGATAGCCATACCTCCGGCCGCCAAAAGAGCGGCAAGAGAGGTGGTATCGACCCCCAATGCTGTCACCGAAATCACCACTATCAGTACCGTCAAGGATATCTGCACGAACGAAGTCACAAATGATGCCATTGTCGGTTCCGTATGTTTACGGTCAAAATGGCGTTTAAGAAGTTTCTTCACCCATCCGATGAGCCAAATCCCAATGGCATAAATGAGCAGTGCCGCCAATACCTTCAATCCAAACTGGATAGCTGATTCTGCGACACCGTGCCAAAAGGTTTCCGGGTCATTATGCATCTGATAGACGATATTACGTGTCACCTCCCGTACCGAATCGGGTGGCAATACCTTGGGGGTAAAGTTAGGAACTTGGAGTAACATATAAAAAACAAAATAAAAATCCGTGCACAAAGGTACGTTATTTTTACGAAATATGCAAGAAAAAATATTCATTCGTTCATTTTTTTGCTTTTTGAGAGAGAGGAGAATTTACGAACGATAGTCCGTTCACGTCCCCGTGACGTCCCCGTGACGTCCCCGAAAAAGCATATTTTTGCAGAGTAATCAAAGAGTGGGATGAGAAGTGTGCCATTTTGCCAGACATATCCGTATATGTTAAGTAAAATGTTAATTTTTTACAATTTGGCACGCAATTTGTTAGAAAAAATGTGGTCATTTAACAAAGGTCTGACAATTATAAAAAGATGAAAAAACGTATACTATACTTGATTCTTATGCTCCCGTTAGTTATGCAGGGGCAAGTGTTACGGCTGGATGAATGCCGTCAGATGGCTCGACAGAGCAACAAACAATCGGAGATAAACCGCGAACAAGTGGAGGCTGCTAAGGACCTGAAACGTGCTGCCGTCGCCAATTTCTTTCCCAAAGTAAGTGCAAACGGAGGGTACATCTGGAACGAGAAGAATATGAGTCTTCTTCCGTCTACTCTGGATACCCGTCTGGGGACTATCACTGCCGGACAAGGTGTAGAATGGACTAATCAACAAATAGCGTCTCTCCTACCCACAGTCAGTCAGCAAGTAGGCGGATTGGTAGCTCAAGGCTACGAAGACCTGCGTAACCGACTGACTCTGGATATAGAGCACGTGGTGGTGGGACATGTAGGTGTAACGCAACCCATCTTCGTCGGCGGCAAGGTGGTCAACATGTATAAGATTGCCAAGGCAGGTGAACATATCGCCGAGATGAAGGCCGAGAATGACGATGCCGATTTGATGCTGAAAGTAGATGAAGCCTATTGGCGCGTAGTGAGTGTACAACAGAAACAGCATTTAGCTCAACAGTATTACGACCTGATTAAGAAAGTAAAGGATGATGTCTCGGCACTGCGTGAGGAAGGATTAGCAACCGCTGCAGACGAACTGAAGGTGAATATGAAGCTGAGCGAAGCCGAGCAGAAACTGGGACAGGCAGAAGACGGATTGCAACTGAGCCGTATGGCACTTAATCAGGTCTGCGGGCTGGACCTTGACTACGATATACACGTAGACAGCACCGGGTTATATGAGTTACTGCTTATTGACGATAGTGCACACTACGACATAGAAAACGCCGTAGCTCAACGTAAGGAAGTACAAATACTGGAAGAAAGCGAGCGTATCGCCAAATCGACCGTGATGCTGACCGCCTCGACCTTGATGCCGAATATTGTTGCCAACGCAGGTTATCTTGTCAGCAATCCGAATTTGCAAGACGGTTTCAAGAATAATTTCCGTGGTCAGTTCACTGCAGGCGTGGCAGTGAACATACCTATTGCGCACGCAGACGATATCTACAAGGTGAAAGCGGCTAAGCACGAAGCGAAGATAGTAGACCTGAAGTTGCAGCAAGCCAAAGAGTTACTTACCCTTCAGACCACTCAGTCACGTCAGAAAGTGAGCGATGCGCAGCGCAAGCTGGTTCGCGCTCAGTCTGCATGTCAGCATGCACAGGAGAACCTACGATTGGCAGAAGAAGCTTGGAAAGAGGGGATGCTCAGTTCTACCGAGCTACTTGGAGCACAAACCGCATGGATGAACGCAGAGAGCGACAAGCTGGATGCAGCTATCGAACTACGGATGGCACAGTCCACACTCCATAAACATATCGGTGCAGAAATATAATAATAAAGAATAATCATATGAGAGAACGTATTAAAGAGAACCCCAAATCGAGTCTATTGATTGGTTTGGTAGCATTATTGGCTATTGTGATAGTGGTAGCCCTGATAGGAATATTCACTATTCGTCCCGAGAAGGTGCAGATTACCGGTGAGGCAGAAGCCACCGAGTATCGTGTCTCGGGCAAAGTACCCGGCCGTATAGAGACCTTCTTCTATGAAGAGGGAGAACAGGTCAAGAAAGGAGATACGCTGGTGGTGATAGACAGTCCGGAGGTACACGCTAAATTGGCACAAGCTCGAGCAGCACGAAGTGCTGCCGAGGCGCAAAACCAGAAGGCCATCACCGGTGCCCGTCAGGAGCAGATAACCGGGGCCTATGAGATGTGGCAGAAAGCTTTAGTGGGAGAGAGCATCATGCGTAAGAGTTACGAGCGCGTAGAGCGTCTCTACGAGAAACAAGTGGTGACTGAGCAGAAGCGCGACGAAGTGAAAGCTCAATACGATGCCGCCGTTGCCACCGCCAAGGCTGCCAAGAGCCAATATGACATGGCGATGAATGGTGCGCAGAAAGAGGACAAGATGGCAGCACAGGCTTTAGTAGACCGAGCCGATGGTGCCATTCAGGAGGTGAATGCCTACCTCAGCGAATTGTACCTAACCAGTCCTGTGGATGGCGAAGTGAGTGAGCGTTTCCCCAAACAAGGTGAGTTGGTAGGCACAGGAGCTCCCATCATGAGCATCATGGATTTGAACGATATATGGTTCACTTTCTCGGTGCGCGAAGACATGTTGGAGGGTATCACTCTCGGCAAAGAGTTGCGAGTCACTATTCCTGCTCTGGGTAGCAATATCTACCCCGTTCGCGTAACACATATCAAGGCTATGGCCAACTACGCCACATGGCGAGCTACGAAAGCCAATGGTTCGTACGATGTGAAGACTTTTGATGTCAAAGCTCGTCCCATTGAACCTATTGCCAACCTGCGTCCCGGTATGACTGCTATTGTAGTGGAATAAGGATATATTATGAAAGAACTGAGAGCAGTCATAGTACGTGAGCTCAAGCAGATGTTTGCGCGTCCGCTATATATCTTCTCGTCTGTAGTGATTATGGCGGTGAGTGTCACCTTCTTCCTATCTTTGATGAAAGAAGGCACGCCGGAGAAGATGCCTATCGCCGTAGTGGATCACGACCACTCGAGTATATCCCGTCGTTTCGTACACGAGATGAACGCGACGCAGTCGGTGGAGGTGGTGGCAGTCGTATCGTCCTACGCAGAAGCTCGCGACATGCTGCAACGAGGACACATATACGGGTTCATGGAGTTGCCTGAGCGGTTCTATGCAGACCTAGCGTCTCAACGTCGTCCTACAGTTAGTTTCTATATCAGCCACGCCTATACAGTGGGGGCCAGTACAGCCTACAAACAAATGCTGACGATGGTTAATCTTGCCTCCGGAGCCTTCCAACGGGAGATACTGCGTATGAAAGGCATGAATGAAGGACAGATTATGAATATCATTCAACCCATCGTATTGGAAGGTCACTTCATTGCTAACCCGTGGAGCAGTTATCCCATCTATCTGCTCTCCACCATCATCCCGGGAATATTGGGTGTGGTTATAGTCATGCTGACGGTGTTCAGTATCGGCTACGAACTGAAAACGTCCACTTCTCCGCAATGGTTAGAAACAGCCGGTGGGAACTTTGCTATTGCAATTATAGGAAAGATGTTGCCTTATACCCTTCTTTTCTTGGTTTTAGGTTTAGGTTGTAACGCCTTGCTCTTCCACTTCATGCATTTTCCTGTCATGGGAAGTTACTGGGGACTGGCTAACAATATGATTGCTTTCGTGTTGGCAGAGCAGTGTTTAGCTGTTTTCTTCATAGGTTTGCTGCCTACTCTACGAGATGCTATCAGTTTGGGCGCGCTATACTCAATGTTGTCGTTCTCACTATCCGGATTCACCTATCCGAAGATGGGTATGCTCCCCTTTGTGCAGGCATTGACCAATATCTTCCCACTGCGTCACTACTATGTCAACTATGTGTATGAGGCATTGATGGGTGCCAGTTTTGTGCAGTGTATTCCTCAATATGTGGCTTATTTCATTTTCATGACGTTACCCTTCTTTATTTTCAAGCGGTTGCACGGCGCAATGATTAACCTCAATTTCCCGAAGAAATAATGGCACGTTTCACAAACTACATATTAACAGGTGTCGATGATATATGGCATGTCTTTACGCAAGAGTTACTGCGTATTGTTCGTGACCCGGGTATTATCCTCATCTTCTTTGTTGCAGGATTAGGTTATCCTATCTTATATAACCTCATCTATTGGAACGACACACTGACGGATGTACCGGTAGCTGTTGTAGACGACGATGCATCCGTTTACAGTCGTCGTTTTCTCCACAAGTGGGAAGCCACACCGGATGTTAAGATAGCCTATATCTGTCAGTCTATGCAGGAGGCGGAGCTGCTGATGAAACAGCAGAAGATCCATGGTATCCTGTACATCCCATCGGATTTCTCTCGACAGATAGAGACAGCCGGAGGTCAAGCCCATCTATCGCTTTATGCCGACATGTCTTCGTTCCTCTACATGAAAGCCGTCTATATGTCTGCCAATATGGTGATGATAGATGAGATGCATCACATCCAGATAGACCGTTATGAACGGCTGGGTATGGATGATGAGACAGCGTGGACTTTAGTGCAAGGAGTACCGTATGAAGAGGTAAATCTGTTCGTACCGAGTGCCGGTTATTCGTCGTTTCTTGTTCCGGCGATGCTCATCATGATTATTCACCAGACTCTGTTCTTTGGTGTAGGCATGTTAGCCGGTACGGCTCGCGAAGAGAACAAGACACTCTTCTTCATTCCCGGACGTAAACGCAGACGTAGTGTATTCCGTATCACCTTCGGTAGAGCTCTCGCTTATTTTATTGTCTACATGGCTATCTCGGCTATCGATCTACTCATAGTGCCACGTTTGTTCCATCTCCCGCACGTGGGTAATTCGTGGGATATATTGGCATTCACCATACCTTTCCTATTGGCGGCCATCTTCTTCTCGATGACCATCTCTCTATGTGTGCGCAATCGCGAGACCGGTATGGTGACCCTGGTAGCAACGACGCTGATTGTATTCTTCATATCCGGTGTTAGTTGGCCGCAGGCAGCCCTACCCACAGGATGGCTCTACCTTAGTTATCTGATTCCTGCCACGTGGGGCATCAACGGTTTTGTCCATATCAACACGATGGGAGCCACACTGGCACAAGCATCGACAGAGATAAATGCCCTTTGGACACTTGCTGCCCTATGGTTTGTCACAGCCAGCGTCGGGTTATGGCTGAGCGGCTATCTGCACGATAAGAGACAAGAACTAAGTACAAAGTGACAAAGGGACAATGTACAAAGGATAAACTACGCGGAGCATTTATGGTAAGTGCTCCGCGTAGTTTAATGATTCATCGTCATGTCCGTATAGGATAGTGATTAAGTCGCTCAATATCTCCTCGGGATGCACGACTCCCCGTTCCCAAAAGTTATTTGCTCCGCCCGGTCGTGTCTGTTTATACCAATTATAGACACGTGCTTGGTGATAGGCTCGGAACCATGTATGCTTGTCGTCCATACGTGCCAGTTCGTCCAAAGAGCGCGCATTACTGCCCACCCACACATCGGCATCGGCAAAGAAACTCACAACCTGTTCAACCGTCAATGGGATAGAGCCGTTGCGCATATTGTCATAAAAAGGATATACAGCACCGGCATCACGAAAGAGATTACCCATATACGTATTCCCACTCGGTACATACCACGTGCCACGAAAATTATTACCGGTCATGATAGAAAGTGGTCGAGCGGGAGAGTGGCGAGTAGCGAGAGATTGATAACGAGTCACCACCTCGCTAAAGAGAGAGTCTGCCAAAGGTAAACAATCATAAAAAGCAGCCACGAAACGTATCCATTCGGCACGTGCCAAAGGAGACGCTTCCATCCATTCGTTATTATAGATGACCTGCATGCCCAACTTCTTGAGTCGCTCGGATGCCTCATCCCCTTGTGCATACGTCGACACCATCACCGCATCCACAGCAGCGAGCATCATAGTCTCCACATTAGGTGTCATCGAGTCACCTGCATCCAACACCGAATCCGCCAAGGGGGTAAACACCAAGTCCTTATTACATACCGCCACCACCGAGCCGAGTTTCCCCAGTGCGTCCAAGAACCCCACGTGGGTGCATGACGCTGTAGCGATACGATGTATAGGGCGAGTGATGGTATACTCCGCCATCACCTCTCGCTGACCATTTTTAGCCCAAGGTGAATAGACCTCCACATGCGTCACACTATCGTGCTGTTCAATACGAAATCCTGTGGCATAACGGTTGCCTTCGGCAACAGGAAGTCCCTCACTCCGGCTGCCCGTACAGGCAACCAGAGTGAGAGCACAAGCCGATAGTATAAGAAGGAATAATTTAGAGTGCACGTCCGTTCAGATCATAGAGTTTACCATCGCGTAGGATAAAGATACTGCCATCACGCAGCACTTTCT
>CAMHEP010000073.1 GCA_946184195.1 uncultured Bacteroidales bacterium
ATTGCATACAAATACAAGGAATTGACTATCACCACTGCTCTGGGACTCTTCACTCCCTATGCTTGGGATAAGCGCGAGCTGACCACTGATCCCTACTTCCAATACCGCGATATGAACCGTCGTTTCGGTAATTTCGACGTGGATTGGGATGTGGCTATCTCGTACCAATTCCTCAAAGTCCTCAATGTAACCCTGACCACAGGTCTCAAGTACTACAACGGTACCCTCGTGGCTAATAAGGACGGTGTGCTCGCTGAGCGCGTGCAGTTCAAGTCTGTCCTCGGTCTCGGTATCGGATATTCGTTCTAATTACCGGTCGGTTATCGCTAATGGAGGCACTCGAACAGTTGGAGCAGACTCTGCATACCCTGATGCAACGGTATGCAGATTTGCAGCGTGAGAATGCTTTCCTGCGGGAAGCAAACGAGACGCAACGACTCGAGATGATGCGTACCCATAGCGAACTCATCGCTCTCAAAGAGAAAAATCGACACCTGACAGAAGCCAACGCACTCCTTGGCTCGCCTGATGAACGCATCGAGGCACGAAGGCGTTTGGCTGCTCTGGTGGCTAAAGTGGATAAGGCTATTGAGCAACTTAAGCAGTAATGGCAGAAGATAAACAACATATTTCTCTTCAGTTGGCGGCGAATCCCGTCAGTCTGTCTATCCCTCGGGACAAAGAACCCTTTTATCGGGAGGCCGCTGCGTTGCTCAATCGACGGTATGCTGTTTATCAGCGTTCTATGCCCCAAGCATCTGCAGAACATATTTGGATGTATCTCGCCTTGGAGGTGGCTGTTAATCTGCAGTCGGATGCTCGCGATAAAGCACTACAGCCTGTCGAAAAAAAACTCGGTGAACTGGATGACGAAATCAAACGTCTCTTGAATCAACCTACTTCAAACAATTAATCGCTAAGGACACCTTATTAATTATTATATATATCATTTTATGCTAATAACAATACTAATCGCACTTGGTGCTTTCCTTATTGGAGCCCTTGGATGCTATTTCATATTCCGTTATACCAGCGCCGGCATTATTCGCAAGGCGGAGGAAGAAGCGGAGGTCATTAAGAAGAACAAAATCGTTGAGGCTAAGGAGAAGTTTATTGCTCTCAAGTTGGAACATGACAATAAGGTCCGTCAGGATGAACAACGTAAGCAGCAACGTGAGCAACAACTCAATCTGCGCGAACAGCAACTCAACCAGAAACAAAGTGAAGTACAGCGTGCACAAAACGAAATACAGCAACGTGTACAGCAAATCGACCAACAGCAGAAAGCGCTTGACTATAAGCAGTCTGAGATAGAACGACTGCACAAACAGGCACAGCAGCAATTGGAGTCCCTGAGTGGCATGTCGGCTGAAGAAGCTAAGAAACAGCTTGTGGAGGCGCTCAAGGATGAGGCGAAAACGGATGCCATGGCATATATCAACGAGACCATGGACGAAGCGCGTCTCTCTGCCAACAAGGAGGCTAAGAAGATTATCATCCAAACTATCCAACGTATCGCTTCCGAGACAACTGTAGAGAATGCCGTCTCAGTCTTCCATATTGACAACGACGAAGTCAAAGGTCGTATCATCGGTCGTGAGGGACGTAACATCCGTGCCCTCGAAGCCGCTACCGGTGTGGAGATAGTGGTGGACGATACTCCCGAGGCTATCACCATATCAGGCTACGACCCTGTTCGCCGCGAGATAGCTCGTCTCTCTCTCCACCAACTCGTCCAAGATGGACGTATCCACCCCGCTCGTATCGAGGAGGTCGTCGCGAAAGTGACGAAACAGATAGAGGAAGAGATAGTGGAAACAGGAAAACGTACCACCATCGACCTCGGCGTACACGGACTTCATCCCGAACTCATCCGTCTTATCGGTAAGATGAAATATCGTTCGTCCTATGGACAGAACCTGCTCCAGCACTCCCGCGAAACCGCTAACCTCTGCGCCGCTATGGCTGCAGAACTGGGACTTAACCCCAAGAAAGCACGCCGCGCCGGATTGCTGCACGATATAGGAAAAGTGGCGGAGGAAGATACCGACCTGCCGCATGCAGAGGCAGGTATGAAACTCTGCGAGAAATATGGTGAGAAACCCGATATCTGCAACGCTGTTGGTGCTCACCACGACGAGATAGAGATGGAGACCCTTATCGCTCCTATCGTCCAGGCTTGCGATGCTATCTCCGGTGCTCGACCCGGTGCTCGCCGCGAGATTGTGGAGAACTATGTCAAACGTCTCAACGACCTCGAGAATATGGCGATGTCCTTCCCCGGTGTGGTTAAGACCTACGCCCTCCAGGCTGGTCGCGAACTGCGTGTTATCGTCGGTGCCGATAAGATTAGCGACAAGGATACCGAACTCCTCTCCTTCGACTTGGCTAAGCGTATCCAGGACGAGATGACCTATCCCGGCCAAGTTAAGGTGACTGTCATCCGCGAGATCCGTGCAGTCAACGTCGCAAAATAAAAGTGGGAAATTATAGGTAGAAGTCTTGTGTCAGACGCTTATACTCTTCGCTGCGTGGCGAGTCTTCTGCTTCTATAATGAAAGTGCTCTCTTTGGGGAGCACTTCTTTTTTTTCGTAAGCTATCATCACTCGCTTGGGGGATTTGCCTGTTTTACTGCTCACACGTACAATCTGGTCGGCATAGAGACCATATGTCTTCCCTATTCGGCATATATTGGTCTCTTCTTCTGCCGGCAGTATCACGCATAGTTGTCCCTCGTCCTTCAGTAGTCGGGCACTATGTTCCATCAACTCCTCATAGCTCAGACTGTCTGTGTGTCTTGCCTTTTTTCTTCCTCGTTCAGGTGCTTTCAGTGCATTTACGAAATAGGGTGGGTTACTCACTATCAGGTCGTATTCCCCCTCCCAACCCTGCAATGCAGCGCAGCTGACATGCAGTCGCTCTGCCCACGGACTGGCTGTACAATTCTCTGCGGCTTGCTTGGCGGCTTGCTCATCTATCTCGATAGCATCAATGTCCGCTCCCGCACATCGTTGCGCTATCATCAGGGCTATCAGTCCGGAACCGGTACCGATGTCTAACACCCGCACACATTCGCCATGCGCCGTTTGCCATTCGTCTCTGATTGGTGTCCATGCACCTATCAGCACACCGTCCGTGCCTACTTTCATGGCGCACTGATCGTGCCACACCGTGAAACGCTTGAATCGGAAATATGGATTAGACATATTGACGCAACTCTATCTGGGTGTGTTCGTGCTCGTGACCCTCGTCGTGGAGTAGGTGTACGCCGAGGTATATTCCGTAGCCGATAAAGAGTACGGCACAACCATAGCGTAACCAGTGCTCAAAACGTTGCATCTTCTCCGTCAGCTGTTGCGTCGAGATAGCGCTGTAGCTGATGAGCCATGCCAGCAGCATCACCGGCAGACCGGTGCCCAGACCGAAAACAATAGGTAATATCCAGTTCCAACTGATGGGTTGTGTGATGGTCAGGTCTATCATCGTGAAGAAATAGACCAGTCGATGCGGACAGAAGGCAATAGCGAAGAATATACCTAACATAAAGGCCCATAGCCAACTGCTTTTCTCGTCTACATCTTGCAGCCATTTGTTGATTCCGTGATCGTGGTTGTGGTGCAGATGCCCGCTGATGAGTAGCACTACGCCGCATAGCAGCATAAACGCACATAGCATCGGCTCTCCCCAGTGCTCTATCACCTCGTGCAACCATGCCGTCTGTGCACCCATGATGAAGGGAATAGACATGAGTACATAGGTCACCAACTTACCCAGCACAAACATCAATCCTGTTGTGAGAACCCGGCGCCTGTTTTGCATCTCACGGTCTATATAACCGATGGCGGCTACTGACGTGAATAGGGTGCAAGGATCTAATATCATCAAAAAACCCAATACTAATGCCGTTAGAATAGTCCACATATTGTTTTTCCTCTTTTTTTGATTATTTTTTCTTTGAAAAAGTTTGCAAAGATACGGGATTTTTTGTAATTTTGCAAACGGAAATGCAGAAACGCTCAAAAATATTGTTTTTTGGTGGACTGATTGCCCTCTTGTTCTTATCTATGACGGCTTGTGACCGTTCTGCGAACAAATTGGCTCATAAACAGCAACAAGCTGAACAAGAGTTGCTTATGCTTCAGTCTGCACTCCGTTCCGCTAACTTTGATTCTGTGTGGTCTGTGGCGAATGCCTCGAATGACATCAATTATTATGTCTATGACCCTTCTTTCAAACTCGTCTTTTGGTCTGAGAATGTTTTGGCTCTGGGAGCCCCGTCTATCTCTGCGTTCGATACTTGGTATACACTCTCTTTCCCTAATGCCGATTGTTCATGTCGATGGACACGCTTAGGCTCATACACGATTTTAACGGCTATCCCTATTCGCTGGAACATCGCTAACCACGACGAGATTGAGCAAAGTTTCTCTTATCGCCAACTGCATACGGGGAATGAGTCGTTCTCTCTATGGCTCTCTTTGTCTGGACGCTATACCGCGGTCTATTTCTACCTCTCTATCGCTCTTTTTGCCATGATTATCCTCATGGCATTATATACACTGATTCGAAACAGAGGCTTTCGCAATATGTCTTTGCGTACCAAACTCCAATATCCGATTGTCGCGCTTGTGATGCTGGCTTTTGGGTATATCTTTGCCGTTTCGGTGCGTTATGTGAGGCGACATTATGAGGAGCAGCAACGCGCTATCCTTGCTCAGAAATGCCAATATATACAGTCTGCTCTGCAAAATCTTTATTTCTGGGATTATTCCATGTCTTCTATATCGGGGGCGGGACTAAGTGTCGACCTGAGGGACTTGGCGCATGCTTATGGTACGGATATACATGTGTACGATATGTCCGGTCAATTGGTCGGCTCTTCTACACCCATCCTCTTTGAGAGGGGACTGCTCTCTGACCATCTGGCACCGGCAATCTTTTTCTCGAAGGAAAGCACGAAGACACTATATTCTTATTTGGGAGACCGACGCTACTTATCTGCTTTCACCGACTTCCGTAACGGAACCTTTACACAGTTGGGATATATTGCCGTGCCGTCTTTTATCTCCGAGGAGGAGATGGCTACCGAGGTGGACGAATATATCGCACGTCTCTTGCCGCCGTATCTGATTATTCTGCTGCTGGCACTTGTTATTGCTGTGCTTCTGGCTCGTGGCTTGGCATCTCCTATGACTGCGATGGCAGACAGAATGCGTGACTTGGATTTTGTGAATAGTCATTCACATATTGACTATCCTTATAATGACGAACTGGGTCTCCTCGTTCGACGTTACAACGAGATGGTGGACCAACTGGACCTTTATACTCGGCGTCTGGCACGCTCTGAGCGTGAGGGAGCTTGGCGTACGATGGCAAGGCAGGTGGCGCACGAAATTAACAATCCCCTCACACCGATGAAACTTACTATTCAGCAACTTCAACGTGTGAAGGATACGGACCGCTTTGACGAACTCTTCAGTAGAGCTACGACAATGCTCATTGAGCAGATAGACAATCTCTCACGTATCGCGACTTCTTTCTCCTCCTTTGCCCGACTGCCGCAAGTGCAGACTTCGGTGGTGGATATTGCTCAGCGTCTCACCGCGGCGATAGCGCTTTCAGCGAATAATACGCACAATATCCCTATTCGATATGTCGGACCTGATAGTGGAGTCTTGGTATATGCCGATGGCGAGCAGATAGGTCAGGTCTTTACTAATATCTTCCGCAATGCCCTTCAGGCTATTGGCGACCGGCAGGGAGGGGATATCATCGTGCGTCTTACTGACCCTTATGTGGATACGGCCGGTAGACTAAACGAAGTGGAGATATCTATCTCGGATAACGGCCCGGGTATTCCTGAGGAAGTGCGTGAAAAGATTTTTGTGCCCGAGTTCACTACGAAATCCGGTGGAACGGGCTTGGGACTTACTATTTCGAAAAATATCGTCGAAGGGTCGGATGGACGTATCTCATTCATCACCTCCGACAAAGGAACAACATTTTATATATACCTACGAAAAATACAGGAGCAATGAAAACGCAAGACATTATGCAGCGTCTCGCTGCTAAACATCCCGGCGAAGCAGAGTATCTGCAGGCCGTTCAGGAAGTACTCGAATCTATTGAACAGGTGTACAATCAACACCCCGAGTTTGAGAACGCTAAGATTATCGAGCGAATGGTAGAACCCGATCGTATATTCACTTTCCGTGTCACATGGGTGGATGATCGGGGAGAGGTTCAAACCAACCTTGGTTATCGTGTACAATTCAATTCGGCTATTGGACCATACAAGGGGGGATTGCGTTTCCATAGGGCAGTGACCCCGTCGATGCTTAAGTTCCTGGGCTTTGAACAGACCTTCAAGAATGCGCTCACCACTCTTCCTATGGGTGGTGCAAAAGGAGGCTCGGACTTCGACCCTGTTGGCAAGTCCGACGCTGAGATTATGCGCTTCTGTCAGGCTTTTATGCTCGAATTATGGAACTGCATCGGTCCTGACCAGGATATACCGGCCGGTGATGTCGGTGTGGGAGGACGTGAGATTGGTTTCCTCAACGGTATGTACCAGAAACTCTCGCGTCAGTATCATACCGGAGTCCTGACGGGTAAAGGCATGACTTGGGGCGGCTCCATTCTGCGTCCCGAGGCAACAGGCTTTGGTGCCCTCTATTTCACGCAACACCTGTTGGCTAAAGCCGGCAAATCACTCGAAGGAAAGCGTATCGCTATATCCGGCTTTGGTAATGTGGCTTGGGGAGCAGCAAAAAAGGCTACCGAACTCGGGGCTAAGGTTATTGCTCTTTCCGGACCCGACGGTGTCTGCGCTATACCTGATGGCATTACATCGGACATGATTGATTATATGCTCATCATGCGCTCCTCCAACCGAAATCGCGTGGAGGATATGGCAACCCGTTTCCCCGACCGTGCACAATTTATTGCCGGCAAGAAGGCATGGTCCGTCCCCTGTGACATCGCACTGCCTTGTGCCTTCCAAAATGAACTTGACGAAAACGATGCACGTGAACTGCAAGCTAATGGCTGCTGGTGCTGCTGCGAGGTAAGTAACATGGGATGCCGTCCCGAGGCTATACATTTCTTCCAGCATAATAATATCCTCTTTGCACCTGGCAAAGCTGTCAATGCCGGTGGTGTCGCTACTTCCGGACTCGAAATGACGCAGAATGCGCAGCACCTCAATTGGACGGCTAAGGAGGTAGACGAGCGACTCCATCATATCATGCTCTCTATCCACGAACAGTGTGTCGCTCATGGTACTCAACCGGATGGCTCTATCGATTATGTCAAGGGCGCTAATATCGCCGGCTTCATGAAGGTCGCTCAGGCTATGCTTGAGCAAGGGCTTGTGTAAAATATCATTCACCCTCAACTACGTTACAACAACTATGTATACTGCTTTTCAATCTCATTTGCGTAGCGAGTTACAGGCTATTCGCGAAGCAGGACTGTATAAGAACGAGCGTGTAATCATTACCCCCCAATCCTCGGCTATCAAGGTCGAGGGTGGGGCAGATGTCATCAATTTCTGCGCTAACAAC
>CAMHEP010000074.1 GCA_946184195.1 uncultured Bacteroidales bacterium
CGTGTAGCAGCCGGCTATCACTACTCCATGTATAGCAACTCGGCACTCACCTTCTACAATGCTCCAGACCCTCGTCCTGACTACTATCGTAACTTACCCTCATTCATGTGGGATGGTCAGATAGCTAACTCCAGTTCAGACCAACTATACAACTTGTATGGCGATAACCCGACAGGCAAGCACTTCGATTGGGGACAATTTATCGGTGCAGACCTGAATAATCATAACCTGGGACAAGGCGGTATCGCCAATGACGGAAATATGGTAGGTCCGACTATTGATATGCGTACTTATAACCAACTGGTTGATGCTTGGAAGAACCGCGACGACGCTACGACCCAAATCAACTGGGATAATATGTATGCTGCCAACATTGCCAACAATAGCAACAACCCCGATAAGTCGGCACGTTATATGTTGGAACGTCGTCATAACGATATCCAGGAGTCTGCAGTCAGCTTCAAATACGAGAACACCCAATTCAATCATCTCAAAATGATTTTAGGTGTGGAAGGTAAATTCTCGCAGGGTGTACACTACAAGACCGTAGATGACCTGCTTGGCGGTAATTTCTGGATTGACCTCGACCCGTTTGCAGAACGCGATATCAAAGACCTTGCGGTTAATATCGGTATGACACAGGACCAAATGGAGTCCGTTAAGCAAAACGATATTCTTAACGTGAACAAACGCGTAGGTAACGGTGACCGCTTCGGCTATGACTATCGTATGTATATGGGTAACGCCAAACTGTGGTTCCAAAACGAATGGAAATTCAATGAGGTAGATTTCTACTATGCTATTCAGGGTACATTCTCTTCGATACAACGTTCCACCTATATGCTTAACGGTCGTGCATGGTATTTGGCTAACCTCATTGAAGATGGTGCGAAATATTACTGGGGACAGGATGCCAACCAAATCCTTAAAGATTGTATCAATCCAAATGTGAAAAGCGGTAAGGAATATTTCGGTACGGCTCACTACTTTATCGATCCTGCCTTCAAACTGGGTGCGACCTACAAGATCAATGGACGCAATCACCTCATTGTTAACGCTATTGCACAGACTAAGGCTCCCTATGCACGCGATGCATATATATCACAGCGCGTACATGACCGTGTAGTAGACAATATCTATAAACACGATAACGCATCTAATCTGAAGGACTACTACTCTGCCAGCCAGAAGATGGTGGCAGCAGACCTCACCTATCAGTTCAATTATCCCATTATCCGTGGACGTATCACAGGATTCTTCTCGCAGTTCTGGGATGGTACGGAACTCAATGGATACTATGATGACGAGATTCGTACATTCGTCAACCAGGCTATCACCGGTGTGAATCGCCGCCACATGGGTGTTGAGGCTGCAGCTGCAGTAAAGTTGGGTAATTACTTTACCCTGACCGGCGTTGTGAACGTGGGCGACTATCGTTATACAAGCAACGCGTATAGTGTGACATCTGCAGAGAACGGTATGGCAATGGGTGAAGTGCTGGATAAGAAAACCAATCTCAATACGCCTGTATACGAGACACGCGATAGTGTGCTGCTCAAGGGACTGCGTGTAGCAACGGGTCCGCAAGTGGCTACCAGCCTTAAACTATCGTTCTTCCACCCGAAGATGTGGTTTGCTGACATCACCGTTAGTTACTATGACTGGAATTTCATGTCGGTTGCTCCCTCGCGTCGTATGAAAGGTCTATTCACAGGAACACGTGCTGACGGGACATCCGTTAACGGATGGTTCGGCGATGAATATGCCAACGCTATTCAGACTACAGACGGTCAGCAACTGCGTATTGATGCCAACGGCAACTATGAGAACGCCGTATTGGATGGCAACGGTGTTCCTGAACTCAAATACCCGTACAACCTGATGAGTATGCAAGAGGAGTTGGTGGCAACCAATCCGTTGAACCGTTTCCTCATTGACGTGAGTGTGGGTAAACTGATTTACCTACCCAATCGTCAGTCGCTAAGTATCAACCTGTCGGTAAGCAATATCACCAATAACACGAAGTTCAAAACCGGTGGTTACCAACAGGCTCGTCTACCTCGTGGTACACGCCAAGGTGTAGAGGATAACAAGAACTCTGTCATCACGGCTAACGCATGGAAGTTCCCCTCCAAATACTACTATGCATGGGGTGCTAATTTCTATCTAACAGTAACGTATAAATTCTAATATAGGAGGACACAACTATGACAAAGTCAATCAAATCTATCCTCTCGTTTGGAACAGTACTATCAATGGTCAGTCTGATGTTAGTAGCATGCGAAGCTAAGCCTCTAACGGGAGAAGACCTCTTTAAGAACGAAGCATCTATCCAAGAGATGTTGGTAGGCGCAGAAGTATATACTCTCAACGAGTTTAAGAAAGCTTTCCTCTCCGACTCCGGTAACTGCGGATTGAGTGAGCACTATCGTACTCGCTCGCATGCCGATGGTTCGGATTACTGGTTATTCACACTTGATACCATTCGTCAAGGCGGCAAACCCATTTATATTAGAGGGCGTGTAGCTACGGACGATTGGGATGGCAATAACTACAAGTCATTGGTTATCCAGCAGATTGTGGACGGCAAACAACAGACCCTGCGTCTGAGTGTGGATATGGGTTCCGTAGGCGGACTCTTCCAACGCGGTCAAGAGATACTAATCCGTTGCAACGGATTGGCTCTCGGACGTTATGCCAACCAACCGCAATTATGCGTACCGACCTACAACAACAATATCTACGCCAACAATGCTACGCAGAAGGTAGGTTGGGCAGCAGGACGTATACCCAGCAGTATTTTCTCAAAGATTACCACTATGGTAGGTGTTGCAGATGTTAATAAATTGGTATTCGACAAGTGCACAATGGCAGAACTGAAGACCAAGTATCTAAGTTTCTATAACTTGGAGAACAAGATTGCACGCGACACAATCTGCATGTTAGATGCCAATTTGGTAGAAGTGACAGATGTTCATTTCACAGGTAAGTATCGGGATAACAAGGGTGGTACCTATTTTTGCAGCATCTATCACCCCGATTCTGCACGTATCGGTTCGGGATATGGAAATCCAGAGAAAGATGAGAATACCAATGTTTTCGGTCCTACCACAAAAAACATCGGCTATCCGCAATCTCGCCTAATTACGGACGATGCCGGAGCTGACTCCATCAATATTTCCACATCCGAGTATGCTAAATATGCTTACTATTACCTGCCGAGCATCATTACGTTTGATACTATTACCTGTGAGGATGGCAAGAAATATTTCGGTCCTGTGAAATTCGACTACGAAGCTGTCAAAGGTAATATCCGCGGTGTTATAGGTTATTACATGGATAACTCCGGCTATGCTCCCGAAGCAAAGAACTGGGCTATTACTCCCTCCGGATTCGCAGACATGGATTTATACGAATATGAAGCAGGCGTCAAAGGAGATAAATGGTTCCCCTTTGAGTTCTCAGTAGGGAACTACATCCTCGCTGAATAACAGACTATCACATGAACTGGATTGATGTTCTGATATTTCTCGCATTAGGCTTCGGCTTAATCCGTGGGCTGATGAAAGGATTGGTCACCGAGCTTATCGCCATCTTGGCGGTAGTGCTCGGTGTCATAGGTGCCCGGATATGGGGTATGACTTTTGCACATTGGATATTGGTACAATTCACATGGCCTGAAGCAGTATGTGAGGTAGTGGCCTACGTGCTGCTATTCTTAGGAATCACGATAGCGGCGAACATCGTCGGCAGTCTCACAACGCGCCTAATGAAGGCCATACATCTGGGTTGGCTCAATAGGTTATTGGGCGGAGTATTCGGCTGCGCAAAATGGGCGGTCGTAGTATTGGTACTGGTATTTCTGGTTGACACCCTGGACAGCCATTTCCGATTCATCAAATCCGATATCAAGAAATCATCCATTACGTACGGACCTGCCGTACACACTGCACATGCTTGCTTATCTGAGCTTGGGCTCGAATCTGGGAAATAGAGAGCAGACACTTCAACAAGCGCTCGCTCTGCTTACTGAGAAAGCGGGAACGCCGACAAGGCGTTCCGCTTTCTTTTATTCCGAGCCATGGGGTTTCAAGAGTCCTCATGGTTTCTGTAACCTGTGTGTTGCTCTGCACACACATTTCACACCCCACGAACTGCTACATATAACGCAAGAAATAGAGAAGACATTGGGACGCAACCATAAATCACAACCCACCTCGGACGGAAGCCTACCCCGCTACTATGATCGTACCATAGATATTGACCTAATAGAATGCTACGACGATAGGGGAAACGCACTGGTAGTCAACACCGCAGAACTAACCATTCCGCATCCATTAAAAGCTGAGCGTGATTTCGTACTCATGCCTCTTCAAGAAATACAATCCCCTATCTCATCACACTTGCCGGCATTTGTCATCGACCTGGGAGGAGTAATTATAGACCATGCCGACGATTATGCAGTATCACTGCAACATTTCGAACAGAAAGAGTACACACTATGCCAACGCTACGAACGAGGCGAGATTACAACCACCACCTTCCTGCAGGCAATGCAAGTCTATTTTCCTCGCCATAACCGAGAACAACTCATCCATGATTGGAATAGTCTACATGCCCCTACCATCCCGCCCCACCGGCTTGACATACTACGTCACATACACGAACAAGGCTACCCGATGATTCTGCTTACCAACAATAGCGAATTGCGTTGGCAACACGCTGTCAGACTATGTCCTGCTTTAGTCGAATGGTTCTGTGCAATCTTCACCTCGTTCGACCTACACATGCTAAAACCCGAGAAACAAATATTTCAAGCCGTAGAAGACGTTATTGGTACAACTTCCCAACCCACCTATTTCATAGACGACTCCGAACGAAATCGTATTGCGGCACAAAAAAACGTTGGCTGGATAGGCTTTAAAGGATTAGACGAAATGTTTGGCACACTGTTTGCACCATCCTCTCCAAAATAATATAGATTGAAGTATGAAACGATTTATGTATTATGTAGCCGCTCTCATGATGGGAGTCACTACAACGAGTATTGCATATGCCCACACGGCGACGAGCCGGGTACAAACCAGGCACGCCACTATGCTACTTGGTGGAGCGGAAGTAGAACAAGAGACCACCTTCTCTATGAAGAAAGGAGAGAACACGATTCATATAGACGGACTTGCCCCATATATCGACCTCAATAGTCTACAGATCAACCTGAATCGCCTCGTCAACGGACAAGCCTCCACAACAACTCCATTTGTTATCTCGGCATACGAATACGAGAATAATCACCTCTCCGAAGGGCATTCGCAGACAACGAAGGTCCTACTTGATTCTATCAAGGATCGTGAGCGACAAGTCGCAGTGTGGGAAAGTAAACAAAAGGCTAATAGCGAGATGCAACAGTTACTTGCCAAAGGTGTAGAACACATGATGAGTGGGGAGAAACAAGTAGTCAGCAGCGAGAGCATAGAGAAAAACCTTACATACTATCAGCGCCGTATGCTGCAATTGGAAGAGCAATCCCGTACCATCCACGAGCAAAAGCAGGCAGTAGTGGAGCGATTGGATGCCTTACGACGCCAATTGGATGAACAACAAGGGGAAGCATCTAAACCTATCGGGACACTGACACTCCACATACAATCTACCGTCAACGCTAACGCAATAGCTCACATACGCTATTTTACCTCTCAAGCCACATGGAAACCGTTCTATGATATACACGTGAGCGAAGTGGGTAGCCCCATCCACCTCATCACGAAGGCACAAGTGCATCAGTATACAGGTTGCGATTGGATTCAAGTACCGCTTACATTGTCTACCGCCATGCCCTCCTTTAATCATCAGGTACCGGAACTTAGCGCATGGCGCCTACAACGTCGGCAACGCGTAGGTAGAGCCTCCGGCATAGCGGCCGGTAATCAGGTAATGATGATGAAGGTAGCCGACCAAGCCGCTCCCGTAGCATTGGCAACGGAGGAGGAAGCCTCCATGAGTATGGATGAATATGCGGAGATGAATGAGCAGCCGCTTTCGGAGGAATATAATATTACCTTACCCTATACCCTACCGGGCAATGGAAAACAACAGACTATCACATTAAAAGAGGACACCATATCAATAAAGGATATTGACTATATCTACCGATGTGTACCCAAACTGGATAATCGTGTTTATCTGACTGCTAAACTAAAACAGTGGCAGCACTATCTTCCTCTAAACGGGAAAGCCAACCTCACTATCGGTAACACTCATCTGGGAGGTACCTATGTGAACACCTCTTCCACCGAGGAAACGATGACGCTGACCTTAGGTAATGAGAACCGTATAAAAAGCAAGAGAGAAACAATCGACGACTATAGTCGCACAAAAATAGTCGGCAGCACGACCACCGTCCGTCGAGCATATCGTATCTCCATTCACAATACGCAACAACAAGCCGTACGTGTGCAAGTCGAGGAGCCTTATCCTATATCCGGCAACAAGGAGATAACTGTTGACATAGATAGTGAAACTACACGATGGACGAAAAACGATAGTGAACAAGGTATACTCACATACGATATCCATGTACCTGCCGGGGAAACGCAAACAATTATCGTTGCATATACCGTCAAGTATCCTAAAGATTGGCAAATCAACCTATAGAAATTTTGTTACGACATCTTCGTCCCCCCCGAGCATATCTAACGCATACCCCGACCACGTCCCGACCACGTCCCGAGGACATCCCGAGAAAAAATAACCGGTACGAGAAACAAATGATAGAGAAAAAAGCACCATGCGGTGCTTTTTTTCTATCTATAACTTCTCTGCCAACATTTGATAGTATTTAGGAGAAACAGGAATAGGTTTGGTATCCGGGACATCCAATTCCGCAGTAATAGAGCCTTGTTTATCGCTGCGGAGCGCTTTGACATGTAGAGGATTGATATAGTAGCTACGTTGGCAACGCACAAAAGCATGCTTCTCCATAAGTGGTTCAAGCGAAAGCATGGATGCACGCAAAGAATACTCCTTCATTTTATCTCCGTCCACATAGCGTATCAACACATAGTTTTCGCGACTCTCCACATAGAGCACCGCCTTAGGCGAAACAATAAGTCTAAGACGTTTAGTCGCATCCACAAAACGCATCAGACTATCATCCACACTATCCTCGTGTTCCGCAGCGACAGACCAGCCAAGCGAAAACCCCAAGATAATATATGGATAAACAAAAATAAGCAGTAACCAGCCGAAACACCACCCCGCTACCGTATAATAATTATATTCCCCATGATACATTAGGGTCATATAAAGTGCTGAGAATAGACTGGAAGCCACCAGTTCTCCGGCATGCCAACCTACAAACTCCAGCACATTAAGTTCCATACGTCCACGCACCACAAAGAGAAGCATGCGCGAAATGAACACAACGCCGAACAAGATACATGTCAGAATCGTAACATTGAAAACCAATCTATCGGCTCCCATTGCCATAAAATCT
>CAMHEP010000075.1 GCA_946184195.1 uncultured Bacteroidales bacterium
CTTGCTCTGAGGGTCTGCGTTTCGCTATCCGTGAGGGTGGTCGTACCGTAGGTTCAGGACAGATTACCAAGATCCTTGACTAATCGTCATTCAATAGACTAAGGTCAATAAAAAGCTCAGGGTGTTGAACCCTGAGCATTTTACGGAAGTCCTCCAATGGTAGGAGAGCGGTCTCCAAAACCGTTAATGTGGGTTCGATTCCTGCCTTCCGTGCTAAAATAGTTGAAAGTTGAAAATAGAAAGTTGAAAGCATTCAACCCGATTACAACCCTCAACTATCTGTTACAAAACATAGCTTCCATTCTGGCTTTGGCGCATGCTAAGGTCGGATTGTTGGCGTGAGCATAAAGAAAAGAGAATAATAAAAAAATCTACTATATATGAAGATTGTAGAAAACATCAAAGAATCGTACAACGAACTGGTTCACAAAGTTAGTTGGCCAACCCGTAAGGAGCTGGCGCAAAGTGCAGTGATAGTATTGATAGCTTCCATAATACTGGCACTGATAGTATGGCTTATGGACTGGTGCTTTGAGTCTATCATGACATTCGTTTATGGTCTGTTTTAATCTTTAAACGTTCAACATTCAACATTAAACATTAAAGCATGGCTGAGAACAAAAAACAATGGTATGTGATGCGTGCTATCTCCGGCAAGGAGGGTAAAGTGGAGGAATATATCAATTCCGCCCTTGTTACCAGTTCCTTGTTTCAGGAGTACGTGTCGCAAGTGTTGATTCCTAAAGAAAAAGTAGTGACTCTCAAGAACGGCAAACGTACGGAGAAGGAGCGCAATCTGCTTCCCGGTTACGTGCTGGTCGAGTGTTACTTGTGCGACGAGAGCTTCCCTCTGTTGCGCAACATCCCGAATGTGCTGGGTTTCTTAAGCGGCGGCAAGACTTCGTCCAAACCCGAACCCGTTTCGCAGGAAGAGGTTAACAAATTAGTTGGCATCGCAAGCGAATCGGAGACACGGGCTGCAAGTGAAATAACTTTCCTTGTGGGCGAGAGCGTCAAAGTGGTAGATGGTCCGTTCAGCGGATTCAAAGGTGCAGTTCAGGAGGTTAGCCAGGATAAGCACAAACTCAAAGTGGTGGTTACTATCTTCGATCGTCAGACTCCGCTGGAGTTGGGCTTCAATCAGGTAGAAAAAGAGTAGGAGACTCCGTTACAGGTCGTTAGTTACTACTCGGTAGTTTCAAAATTATTAACAACAGGCAGAGAGTGAAATACAGTAGCTCGTTTGAATGCCAAAAACTATTAACAACGTAAAACTATGGCTAAAGAAATTGCTGGTTTTATCAAACTCCAAATCAAGGGTGGCGCTGCTAACCCTGCACCTCCTGTTGGACCGGCTCTCGGTTCTAAGGGTGTGAACATCATGGAGTTTTGTAAACAATTTAATGCCAGAACTCAGGACAAAGCAGGCAAAGTACTGCCTGTTGTCATCACTGTGTATGCTGACAAGACTTTCGATTTTATCGTTAAGACTCCCCCTGTTGCCGTTCAGCTCATTGAGGCTGCTAAGGTAAAAGGTGGTTCTGCTGAACCTAATCGTAAGAAAGTGGCAAGCATTACCGAGGAACAGTGCCTCCAAATTGCTAAGGATAAAATGGTTGACCTCAACTGCTTCACAGAGGAGTCGGCTATGTCTATGGTAAAAGGAACTGCTCGCAGTATGGGTATTACCGTTAAATAATTAAACTTCAATCATTATTATGGCAAAATTGACAAAGAATCAAAAGCTTGCTGCTGAGAAGATTGAAGCAGGTAAGCTCTATACCGTGGCAGAGGCTGCTGCGCTCGTTAAGGAGATCACTACCACTAAGTTTGATGCCAGTGTGGATATCGACGTTCGTTTGGGCGTTGACCCCCGTAAGGCAAATCAGATGGTGCGTGGTGTCGTAAGTCTTCCTAACGGAACCGGTAAAGTGACACGTGTTCTCGCATTATGCGGCTCAGACCAAGAGGCTGCTGCCAAAGAGGCAGGTGCCGACTATGTAGGTCTGGATGAATACATTGAAAAGATTAAAGCAGGATGGACCGATGTGGACGTGATTATCACGCAACCCCAGTACATGGGTAAAATCGGTGCTCTGGGACGTGTTCTTGGTCCCCGTGGCTTGATGCCTAACCCCAAATCCGGTACGGTTACCCAGGATGTAGCCAAAGCCGTAAAGGAGGTTAAACAAGGTAAGATTGACTTCAAAGTGGATAAATTTGGTATTGTGCATACCTCTATCGGTAAGGTTAGCTTCGATGCTAAGGCTATCGCAGAAAATGCCAACGTCTTCATCCAAACACTTTTGAAACTCAAACCGGCTGCAAGCAAGGGTACTTACGTGAAGAGCATTTATCTTTCCAGCACAATGAGTCAGGGTATCCGTATCGATGCCAAGTCTATTGAGTAATTATTAGAAAGGACAAGTTATGAAAAAGGAAGATAAAACCGCTCTCATTGAACAGTTGAAATCGCAAATAAGCGAATATCAACACTTCTACCTCACGAATATTGAGGGACTGGATGCAGAGAAGACGAGCGCACTGCGCCGTGCTTGCTTCAAACAGGACGTCAAACTCGTGATGGCTAAGAATACCTTGCTCAAGAAAGCTCTCGAGGCTAAAGGTGTGGATGCATCACTCTTCGATGCACTCAAGGGTAACACTGCTCTTATGCTGTGCAATACGGGTAATGCTCCCGCTAAACTTATCAAGGAGTTCACGAAACAGGAAAAAGATAAAGAAGCTGCTCGCCCGCAACTCAAAGCTGCCTATGTAGAAGAGACAGTTTATATGGGCGCACAGAATCTGGAGTTCCTCAGCGCAATCAAATCGAAGAACGAACTTATCGCCGAATTGGTGGCTCTGCTGCAATCTCCTGCAAAGAATGTCGTTTCCGCACTCCAATCCGGAGGTACTACCATCCATGGTGTCTTGAAGACGCTGGGTGACAAAGCCGAATAATCACGGCAACAAAATTATCAAACAACTAACGTAAAAATTAATCTTTTAAAAATTATACAATTATGGCAGACGTAAAAGCTATTGCTGAACAATTGGTAAACCTTACCGTTAAGGAAGTTAATGAACTCGCTCAAGTATTGAAAGAGGAGTATGGAATCGAGCCCGCTGCTGCAGCTGTTGCAGTTGCTGCTGCTCCTGCTGCCGGTGGCGAAGCTGCTGCAGCTGAGGAGAAAACATCCTTTGATGTAGTTCTCAAGAGCGCAGGTGCTCAGAAACTCCAAGTTGTTAAGACTGTTAAAGAGCAAACAGGTCTTGGTCTGAAAGAGGCTAAGGACATCGTTGATGCCGCTCCCGCAACCGTAAAAGAGGGTCTTGACAAAGTTGCTGCTGAGGCACTGAAGAAAGCTCTCGAAGAGGTAGGCGCTGAGGTAGAACTCAAGTAATAACTTCCCCACACCATAAGGTTGTGGAATAGGTTTAGTCCCCGTCATAGGGCGACTAAACCTTTTTCTCTGAAATAGACATAAATCTTAACTATGTTAAATATAAAGTATTAATTAGCTGCAAATGCTAAAATAAATAAATAATTAAGATGGCATCAAAGAAACAAGAACAAAGGATCAATTTTTCGGCAATGCAACAGCAGATGCCCTATCCTGACTTCCTGGATATTCAATTGAAATCGTTCCGGGATTTTGTACAGATGGACTCTACGCCTGAGCAGCGTCGAAAAGAGGGTTTGTTCAAGGTGTTCTCGGAGAATTTCCCCATTACGGACACTCGCAATAGTTTCAACCTCGAGTTTTTGGACTACTCGGTTGATCAGCCTCGCTATTCCATTGAGGAGTGCTTGCTGCGTGGATTGACCTATAGTGTACCTCTCAAGGCTAAACTCAAACTCTCTTGCTCTGATCCCGACCACGAAGATTTTGATACTGTGGTACAAGACGTTTTCCTAGGAACAATTCCTTATATGACTCCCAAGGGAACATTCGTTATCAACGGTGCAGAACGTGTCATCGTGAGCCAGCTCCACCGTTCACCCGGTGTGTTCTTTGGCACATCGATGCACTCCAACGGTACCAAACTATACTCGGCTCGTATCATCCCCTTCCGTGGCTCATGGATTGAGTTCGCAACTGATATCAACAAGGTGATGTATGCGTACATTGACCGTAAGAAGAAATTACCTGTAACCACATTGCTCCGCGCTATCGGGTTCGAAAGCGACAAGGACATTCTTGATTGCTTCGGCTTGGCAGAGGAAATCAAGGTCAACAAGGAGAACTTAGAGGCTGCCGTGGGTCGTACACTTGCCGGTAATGTACTCAAGTCGTGGTCGGAGGATTTCGTCGACGAGGATACCGGTGAAGTGGTGTCCATCGAACGTAACGAGGTTATCATCGAGCGAGAGGCACAACTGACTCCCGAACTTTGCGAGCGTATTCTGGAAGCAGGTGCCAAGACTATCTTGGTACACAAGGATGAGACCCGCGAGGCAGACTATTCCATCATCTTTAATACGCTGCAGAAAGACCCGTCGCATAGCGAGAAAGAGGCTGTACTCTATATCTATCGTCAGCTCCGTAACGCTGAGCCTGCCGACGATGCTACGGCACGCGAGATGATTCAGAACCTCTTCTTCTCGGAGAAACGTTATGACTTGGGAGATGTGGGACGCTACCGCATCAACCGTAAACTCAACATGTCTATTCCTGACGATGTACGTGTGTTGACCAAAGAGGATATGATTGAGATTATCCGCTACTTGGTGGAGCTCATCAACTCGAACGCTGAAGTGGATGATATCGACCACTTGAGTAACCGTCGTGTACGTACTGTCGGCGAACAGTTATACAACCAGTTCGGTATTGGCTTGGCTCGTATGAGCCGCACCATCCGTGAGCGTATGAACGTTCGTGATAACGAGGTGTTCACTCCGACCGACCTTATCAACGCTAAGGCTATCTCAAGCGTCATCAATTCCTATTTTGGAACAAACGCTCTGAGTCAGTTCATGGACCAACAGAACCCCTTGGCTGAGATTACACATAAGCGTCGTATGTCAGCCCTGGGTCCCGGTGGTCTAAGTCGTGACCGTGCCGGATTCGAGGTGCGCGATGTACACTATACGCATTATGGACGTCTTTGTCCTATTGAGACTCCGGAAGGTCCGAATATCGGCTTGATTTCCAGTCTCTGTATCTATGCAAAAATTAATGACCTCGGATTTATCGAGACTCCTTATCGTAAGGCTGAGAATGGTGTGGTTGATCTGAATAACGACCATATTGTCTATATGACCGCTGAGGATGAGGAGGATAAGACAGTTGCACAGGGTAACGCTCCGCTGGACAAAGATGGTAAGTTTATCCGCAATAAGGTTAAAGCTCGTTTCGAGGCAGATTTCCCGGTGGTAGCACCCGATAAGATTGACCTCATGGACGTATCTCCGTCGCAGATCGCATCTATTGCTGCCGCACTCATTCCGTTCTTGGAGCACGACGATGCCAACCGTGCTCTCATGGGATCAAACATGATGCGCCAGGCAGTGCCGTTGCTGCGTAATGAGGCTCCTATCGTCGGTACCGGTATTGAGGGACAATTGATCCAGGATAGCCGTACGCAGATAGTAGCGGAGGGTGCCGGAGAGGTTACGTTTGTCGATGCGGATACTATCCGTGTGAAATATGACCGTACGGAGGAGGAAGACTTCATCTCCTTCGACTCGCCCGAGAAAGAGTACAAACTGCCTAAGTTTGAAAAAACTAACCAAAATACCACCATCGACCTGCGTCCTATCGTACGCAAGGGTGACCGCGTTGATGCCGGTCAGATAATGACCGAGGGTTTCGCTACCGAACAGGGCGAACTGGCACTGGGTAAGAACCTCAAGGTGGCATATATCCCATGGAAGGGCTACAACTATGAGGATGCTATCGTACTTAGCGAGCGTATCGTTCGTGAGGATATGTTCACCAGTGTACACGTCGTGGAACAACTCCTCGAGGTACGTGAGACAAAGCGTGGTATGGAGGAGTTCACCAACGATATTCCCAATGTGAGCGATGAGGCTACTAAAGACCTCGACGAGAACGGACTTATACGTATCGGCGCACACATCGAGCCGGGTGATATCATCATTGGTAAGATTACCCCGAAGGGTGAAACGGACCCGTCGCCGGAAGAGAAACTGCTGAAGGCTATCTTCGGTGATAAGGCTGGTGATGTGAAGGATGCTTCACTCAAGGCAAGTCCCTCGCTCAGCGGTGTCGTGGTCGGCAAGAAACTTTACTCGCGTGCCCAGAAAGATCGTGAGCAGAAGAAGGCAGACAAGGAGATACTCATCGGACTCGATACCCGCTTCAAGGAGCAGGCCGAACAACTCCGTGAGACTCTGATTTCGAAACTGGAGCAACTGCTTAAGGACAAGCAGGCTTCCGGTGTAAAAGATATTCTCGGCACGGAGATTATCACCAAGGGACAGAAGTTTACTCACGAGCGTCTGGAGGCTATTGACTATCAGTCTGTCATGCTGGAGCATTGGACGGCTGATGAGCACTTGAACGGTCTCGTGGCTCAATGTGTGATGAACTATATCACTAAGTACAAAGAACTCGACGCTGAACTTAAACGCGAGAAATTCAATCTCACTATCGGTGATGAACTTCCCAATGGTATCATCCAATTGGCTAAGGTCTATATCGCTAAGAAGCGTAAGATCCGCGTGGGTGATAAGATGGCAGGTCGTCACGGTAACAAAGGTATTGTTAGTAAGATCGTGCGCGTAGAGGATATGCCGTTCTTGGCAGATGGTACGCCGGTGGATATCGTCTTGAACCCGCTGGGTGTGCCCTCTCGTATGAACATCGGTCAGATTTTCGAGGCTGTGCTCGGTTGGGCAGGTCGCGAGTTGGGCGTTAAGTTCGCTACGCCTATCTTCGATGGATGTACGCTCGATTCACTCAACGAGTGGACCGACAAGGCCGGTCTGCCGCGTGCCGGTAAAACACAACTATATGATGGCGGTACCGGTGAGGCGTTTGACCAGATGGCTACGGTCGGTGTGACCTACTTCATGAAATTGGGTCACATGGTTGACGATAAGATGCACGCCCGTTCCATCGGCCCGTACAGCCTTATTACCCAGCAACCGCTTGGTGGTAAAGCACAGTTCGGTGGTCAGCGTTTCGGTGAGATGGAGGTTTGGG
>CAMHEP010000076.1 GCA_946184195.1 uncultured Bacteroidales bacterium
GAGTTAGGAGACATTTATGAGCAGAAAAAAAAGTGGCGCTATCACTATATAAATAAGGGCTTGCTGAATAAGGAATAGTTGAATAAGGAATAGCCCAAATAAAGAATCTCCTAATTTATTGCGAACCTTTTTGTACATATAAAAAAACTTTTTGTACATATAAAAAAAATTTATTACCTTTGCAGCCGATATGACAAACATATAATCTTATGAATCGATCTTGCATCACACTATTATTGACTACTCTTCTACCGATATGTTTTACTATCCTTGTAGGGAATGGTATCAACGCTGCGCAACGCGTCTCTCTAGACGAACTCAACCATGGCGGATGGGAGCGCTACAAGGGACAGACTATCACACTCACTACGCCACTCCACGTCGTGGGACTTTACTACGACTCTGTCGTACTGGCAAAGGATTTCCTCTATGCTCCCGAGGAACACGCTATCGGACTGGACCAAGGCGATTCAACCCTATACAAGCAACTCAGGCAAACAAATTATCATCAACGTATACGGCTGGAAGCCAAATATTACCCATGGAAAATACGCACCGGAGCAATAGTGAAAAATCTGACGGCAACGGTAAACGGCGAGAGACGACTCGTCAGCGGTAAGGCTCCGCGATTCACCCATACACGTTTCAGACGACGTCCACCCAAACGCGACAAAGAAGCTGACATGATTATCTGCGCTGCCAACATACAAAACTACTTCTACCACTTAGGCGGCTATGCAAGCAGGAAGACTACACCTAAACAGTTCGACCTGCAGACACACAAAATAGCTACGGCTCTCCATCGCGTAGATGCCGACCTCTATGCGCTCTGCGAAGTAGAACGAGGCAGCGCGGCTCCTGATGCCTTAGTGGAAGCAATGAACAGGAAAGCCGGCAAAGAACTGTACGCTTGGATAGACAACGGATTCACCGATGCAGATATGATTATGGTGGCATGGATATACCGTAAAGACCGTGTACACCCATACGGCAACACCTACTATGCTTATAGCGACACCATCGGACATTACCACTATCGACTCATGATGCACGGCTTTGAACACATCAAGAGCGGAGAGAAACTCAATGTATGCCTAAACCACTTACGCTCCAAACACGGGAAACCCGAGGTGTCCAACGCTCGACGAATGGCAAATGTGGACAGCGTCCTCTACATGCTCGACACGCTGCAGAGACGCGGACATCTCTTGGACGAAGATATACTCATGGTAGGCGACTACAACTGCTATGCTTACGAGCAACCCATACGAGCCATCGTATCTGCCGGCTACGCCGACCAACTGTTGCGCCTTGATCCGCACGGATACAGTTATGTCTACCATAGCGAACGAGGTTATCTTGACCGTGTGTTTGCCAACCCCTCCATGGAGAAACAGGTGCATAGTATTCAGCCCTGGCACATCAACACCGATGCCTACTACTCAAAAGGATATAGGAGCAAATATGCCGACACGGACGTGATACGATATGCCGACCACGACCCCGTACTGATAGGGATAAAGTTTTAAAAGCGACCGGCGAATCAGACGCGCCGTATACTGACCAAATCGTGTGTGAGTCCATTTTGCTCCACACTAACGATACCTTGAGAAGTCAACTGCTCCACTTTCACGCGACCGCTGCAGTGGATGATACGCTCGCCGTCAATGGCTATCCCTACATGCGAGACAGGTGTTTCACCACCGTGGTTGAAAAAACACAAATCACCTGCTTTAACAGCCTTTAACGAGCTAACTTTACGACCTTGCTTAGCCTGGTCCTTGGCATTACGATGCAAAGACCGTCCAAAGAGACTCATTACCTGCTGCACAAATCCCGAGCAGTCCATACCCATCGCATTCTTACCACCCCATAAATAGGGTACATTCAATAGGAAACGGCATACGCCAAGCAGGTTCTGCTCGTTCAACTCCAACGGCTCTGCTGCCACCATAGACGGGTCGATACGAAACCCTACCCCCAACAGCGTAAAACGACCTTCCAGATAGTTAGGCAAAGTTGTGCCTAATGCCAAGGGGATGGTTTGACCGTTATTCTCACTCATGGCATAAGCCATCGGCATCTGAACACGAGCCACAGCACGACCATCTGCCTTGAGTTGTTTCCACTCATCTGCCTTAAGCAACGTCACCATCTTGCTATCACACCAGCCTTCCTCTCCATCGTCGTCACACTTGACACGTATCCAACGAGGTTGCTTATCGAGCACCCGGCATGTCTGACCAAAAAGCATTTGTGTACTCTGTTCTGCCTGTTCACGAGGCTCGGTGCGCACCGGCACCACACTATGAAGAATAATCGCGTGCATTGTTTTAACCGATATTTGCTGCAAAAGTACGAAAAATTTTGCGTGATTGCAAATTTATTCGTACCTTTGCATGATTTTTCGTACATTGTAAATGATTAAATCGTAAATATTTTTATGGATTCCAAGTACAACCCGACAGACATTGAAGCACGCCGGTATCAATACTGGCTGGACAACAAACTTTTCCATTCCACGCCGGATGGGCGCGAGCCTTTTACCGTAGTCATTCCCCCACCTAATGTGACGGGGGTGCTCCATATGGGACACGTGCTCAACGAGACTATACAGGATATACTCGTACGACGTGCTCGACTCAAGGGGAAAAATGCCTGCTGGGTGCCCGGTACTGACCACGCCAGTATAGCTACCGAGGCCAAGGTCATCAAACGACTTAAAGAACAAGGTATTAATAAGAGTGACCTCACTCGAGACGAGTTTCTCAAACACGCCTGGGCATGGACGGATGAACACGGAGGTATCATCCTCAAACAACTACGCAAATTAGGTTGTTCGTGCGACTGGGATCGCACAGCATTCACCATGGACGAGACCCGCAGCAAGGCTGTCATCAAAGTATTCTGCGACCTATACAACAAGGGGCTCATCTATCGCGGGCTCCGTATGGTCAATTGGGACCCGGAACGCCAAACAGCATTGAGCGACGAAGAGGTCATCTATCACGACGAGCATAGCAAATTCTACTACCTTAGATACAAGGTAGCAGAAGAAGGCGTTAAGAACCCTGAGACCGGGGCTGACTATGCCGTGGTTGCCACCACACGTCCCGAGACAATATTCGGCGATATAGCCGTCTGCATTAACCCCAAGGAGGAGAAGAACCAATGGCTCAAGGGTAAGCATGTCATCGTTCCGGGAGTAGGACGTGTCATCCCTATCATCGAGGATAGATATGTCGAGATAGGCTTCGGTACAGGATGCCTCAAAGTGACACCTGCCCACGATGTGAACGACTATGCACTCGGTCAAAAATACAACCTCAAGACCATCGATATCTTCACCCCCGATGCTCATTTGAATATGGACACGGTGGAAGATGAGTTACAAGCGAACGTGCGTCGCTACCACGGAATGGACCGCTTTGACTGCCGCAAGCTGATTGTGGAGGACCTCAAAGGTATGGACCTTGTGGAGAAAGTGGAAGACTATGACAACAAAGTCGGCTACTCGGAGCGCACCAACGTTCCTATCGAACCCCGTTTGAGTCTACAATGGTTCATCCGTATGCAGCATTTCGCAGATATAGCCCTGCCGCCGGTCATGAACGACGATATTGTCTTCTATCCGGCTAAATACAAGAATACCTACCGTAACTGGCTGGAGAATATCAAAGATTGGTGCATCAGTCGTCAGCTATGGTGGGGACATCGCATACCCGCCTATTATGACGCAGACCTCTTAGCGCAGACAGGTGCCGAGAACTACCCTTCTGACAAGATAATCGTCAGCGAGACTACTCCAGAGGGTAACTACGTACAGGATGAAGGAGCACTCGACACTTGGTTCAGCAGTTGGCTATGGCCCATCAGTCTATTCGACGGCATCGAGCACCCCGACAACAACGAGATGCGCTATTACTACCCCACCGCTGACCTCGTAACCGGACCTGATATCATCTTCTTCTGGGTTGCCCGCATGATTATGGCTGGATATGAATATCCGCATAAAATGCCATTCAAGCACGTCTATTTCACGGGTATTGTGCGCGATAAGTTGGGACGCAAGATGAGTAAGTCGTTAGGTAATAGTCCCGACCCGCTGGATCTGATTGAGCGCTTCGGCGCCGACGGCGTACGCATGGGTATGATGCTCGCCGCCCCAGCCGGCAACGACATACTCTTCGACGAGTCACTATGCGAGCAGGGACGTAATTTCTGCAATAAGATTTGGAACTGCTTCCGCCTCATCAAGGGGTGGATCGTCAAGGACGCTGATACCGACCAAGGCAACCGTTTGGCTGTTCAATGGTTTGACGCTAAATTACGCGAGACTTCCCTTGAGGTAGATGACCTTATGAACAAGTATCGTCTTAGCGAAGCGCTCATGGCTATCTATAAGCTCTATACGGAGGATTTCTCCGGTTGGTATCTCGAGATGATTAAGCCATCTTATGGCGAGCCTATTGATAGGGGCACCTACGAGCATACACTCTATTTCTTCGACCACATGCTACGCCTGCTGCACCCCTTCATGCCATTTATCACCGAAGAGTTATGGTTGGACCTTGGTGAAGGACGCGAGGCAAAAGGCGAGTCTATAATGGTAGCGCCCCTTCTCCAAGCAGAAGTTAAAACAGAAGACCGCGCACTGCTATCCCGTATAGATCATTTGCGCGAAATAGTATCCGGTATACGGAATATCCGTGCACAAAAGAATATTGGACTGAAAGAGCAATTGCAACTCTTCATCGTAGGAACTACCGGGGAGCAATCCGAAGGATACTACAATCTCTTAAAGAAACTGGCTAACCTAAGCGAAATATGCTGCAATGATAAACCACAAGGGTCTGTTTCCTTCCTCGTGGAGACCACCGAATATGCCGTTCCATTGAGCCAATTCATCAACGTAGGAGAAGAACTCAAGAAACTGCAGGCAGACCTACAACACCAAGAGGGCTTCCTACGCGGCGTCATGGCTAAACTTAGCAATGAACGCTTCGTACAGAACGCCAAACCCGAAGTGGTAGAACTGGAGCGCAAGAAGCAGCACGACGCCGAGCAGCGTATCGCCACTATCAAGGAGGCAATCATCGCCCTACAGCATTGATTCTTAGAGATAAGATATTGGTGGCAGGTCCCTGTGCTGCTGAGAGCAAGCAACAGGTTCTTAGTACTGCCGAAAAGCTTGCATCCGTCGTCAAGCGTACGGGTGCAAGGCTCATCTATCGTGCCGGACTGTGGAAACCCCGTACCTCACCTCACTCCTTTCAGGGGGTGGGTGAAGAGGGGTTAACATGGCTACAAGAAACAGTCCAACTGACGAACCTACCCGTTGCCACCGAAGTATCGACCCCCGAGCAGGTACACATGGCTCTACACGCGCGCATACCTTATTTATGGTTGGGTGCTCGTACGTGTGCTAATCCCATAGCTGTTCAAGAGTTAGCAGATGTCATCCGGCAGAGCAACTATTGTCCCGAAGGTGTACTGATAAAAAATCCCGTTAACGAAGATGCTCACCTTTGGCTCGGTAATATTGAGCGGATGGAATCCGTCGGTGTGCCGGTGATAGCCGTGCATCGCGGTTGCAACCATCGTCCTTGTTGGCGCATGGCATACCAATTGCGCCAATTGCGTGCAGATATACCTCTGCTACTCGACCCTAGTCATATGTCCGGAGAGCGGGCTATGGTACCTCTGCTCGCAAACAAAGCCGCAGCACTTCATTATGACGGTTGGATGATAGAAGTGCATCCTACGCCTGAACAAGCGCTCAGCGACAGTCGTCAGCAAATAACACCTGACGAGTTGGAGCACCTAATCTCAGACCTTAAGAACTTTAGCGACGAAAAAGAAGCCCTTGATAATACTCCCATTGAGCTACGTTGGCTGCGTGCAGAGATAGACGAAATAGATGACACCCTGTGGACTGCCATAGCCGAGCGTATGGACATCGTGCGGCATATCGGGGAGGTGAAGCAACAAAACCATCTGGACGCCTATCAGCCCAATCGCTATCAAGCGATGCTTGCTCAGCGTATGGAATGGGCTGACAAAAACGGACTGCCCCGTGAGGCAGTCCGCTCCATTCTCGACGTCATTCATGACGCCAGTGTTTCCCTACAGCACTAATAATCGTCCTGTACTTATGATGCGTTTCTCCGTCTCGTAGAAACCGTATATGTACACTCGTCCCGGAACGAGTTGGATATCCATGCCACTCTCACCACGTACATCGAATAGTTTCTCCTGACCGTTCTGGTCTACACTGACCTGTGCATCGTTCGGATCGCATGTAGGCACTTTCACGTAGTTAGTCACCATTCCCGAACCATTATAGAGGAAGAAGGTTACATCCTTGCGAGTTGTGGCTACACGGATAACCCCGTTACCCATACATTTAACGAGCACATCGTTAGCTTGCGGCTGTGCAGCGTCGTCAACCTTAGTCTCCGGGAAGAAGATTTGGTAAACGCGTTTATCCCCATTTGCGGCAATGACCGTCACAATCATCGTGTCGTTAGCATTCGCCGGGGTCCGACTAATAACAGCCGTTGTATCCATAGGTACAAAATTCAAAGTTGGCGGCACATCACCTACCATCAGCGTGTAGGTATAGAAACTTACCTCCGGATCAAAGTCAAAGAACTCGGTCTGCTTCGTTCTGTCCTCAGCGTTCACCACATAAATCATCTCCAGACGGTTCTCCGCACTCTGCTCTATTACTTGATGCAAGACATACGCTTCGCGAGTTACGCCGTCCTCTGCCGTTACCGTAATTGTAATATTGGAGTCTTCATCCTCCATAATCGTATAACTTGCAGCAGCAAAGGTCGTGGTTACCTTAACATCCAGAGCGTGGAAGAAGTCTCCCTCCACGGAACCTAACGGATATAGTTTTGTATACTCATGTACATCGGCAGAGAATTCCTCCAGCGCCATGCCGCGTACTATAATGGCACTCAACGTAGCATCGCTACTTCGCGTGATAGTAAAGCGGATAGAATAGGTCTCCTCAACCACGTCACTATTATCGCCAACCGCTTGAACATAGATATTGACAATAGAGTCATAGCGGGGAGCACCACTAATAACA
>CAMHEP010000077.1 GCA_946184195.1 uncultured Bacteroidales bacterium
AGTATATGGAAGAACTGAAACAACAACTCAAAGAGCAAATTATTGCGGCACTAAATCTGGAAGATATTACACCTGAGGATATAGTAAACGATATGCCGCTTTTCGGTGAGGGATTAGGATTAGATTCCATCGATGCCCTTGAACTGATTGTGCTGTTGGACAAGCACTATGGTATCAAACTGACAGATCCCAAGGAAGGTAAGCAAGTGTTTCGCAGCATTGACGTGATGGCGGATTATATCGCTACTCATCGCACAAAATAACGTATGCGCATTGTTATCACCGGCATAGGGATAGTCTCGGCTTTGGGTGTAGGCAAAAAAGCCACGCTTGATGCGCTTCTCCATGAGCGTAGCGGTATTACCCCCCTCCCTACGGAGGAGGGGCGGATTGGGTCTTTGCCGGTGGGTGAGGTCAATCTGAATAGTGAAGCGGGTATACCTCGTTCTGTGATCTTGGCACTGCCTGCTGCGCGTGAAGCGTTGGATGAGGCAGGGATTCGACCTTCCGATACGATGGCACTAATCAATGGCACTACGGTGGGAGGAATGGACATCACCGAGGCACATGTGGCAGACTGGGAACAAGGGGCTGAAACAGATACTATTGCTATGCATGATACAGGTGCTGTCACGAGTCTCATCGCTCAGCAACTAGGCTCTTTCCATACGACGATGACGACGTCAACGGCTTGTTCGTCGGCGATGAACGCCATCATCATCGGGTGTAATATGCTACGTTGCGGTAGGGTAGAGAGTGTATTAGCGGGAGGCACGGAGTGTCTGACGCATTTCCACCTGAATGGCTTTAACGCCTTGCGTATCCTCTCCGACGAACCCTGTCGTCCCTTTGATGTGACGCGTCGGGGGCTGAACCTCGGTGAAGGAGCGGCATATCTGGTGCTGGAGTCGGAAGAGCATGCTAAGGCGCGTGGAGCACATATTCTTGCCTATATTGCCGGCTATGGTAATGCCTGTGACGCCTTCCACCAGACGGCGTCGTCCGACATCGGCGAGGGGGCTTATCTGGCTATGCATGAGGCTCTGACGATGGCACAAGTGAGACCTGAGCAGGTTGATTATATCAATGCACACGGTACCGGCACACCTAACAACGACGCCAGCGAATGGGCAGCTATACAACGCCTTTTCACTTCACATATACCGTACTTCAGTTCAACCAAGGCGTTGACGGGACATACCACCAGCGCATGCGGTAGTATTGAGGCGGTTATCTCGGTGCTTTGTATGCAGGTGGGGATGGCTCCCGGGCAGGCTAACCTCGTGGAGCCCATGGCTGATGCTACGGCACTGCTGCAACATAATACCTCCATGACGCTCCGTTATGTCTTATGCAACGCTTTCGGTTTCGGTGGGAACGACAGTTCACTCCTACTTAGTCGGGATGCCGGCAATGAGTTGTCAACAGCTGCTTGTGCTGAAGAATTACAGGTGGTTAGCAGTGTGACATTAAATGAACAGGCGGACTACAAATCTTATCTGCCTCTCATGATGGCGCGTCGTCTCACTCCCGGGATGCGTCAGGTCGCTGTAGCAGCTAAGCAGGCACTGGCCCAGGCCGGACTGACCACACCCGATGCCATCATCACAGCAACACGATGGGGTTGTATAGTTAATACGGTGAAGTTTATGGACGAGATGATGATAAATGGGGAGCAGGAACTGGCACCGACGGCATTTATCCAATCCACCCACAACACCCTATCCGCCCTGATGGCTATTCTGACGGGGGCACATGGATACAACAATACGTATAGTCAATCCACCAATGCCTTTGAGGCAGCTATGTCGGATGCACAAATGCTCCTGACATTGACGAATGCCGAGCATGTACTGTTGCTTGATTTTGACGAGTCGGATGACCATTGGAACGAATGGCTTCGTCGTGCCGGCATATACTCAGAGCCTCATGCTCGGGCGATGGTGGTCAGACGTTTACATAATAACCAATAGTGACAATGATTAAACTGCTACTCCTTTCTCTTTCGCAGAGTCTCTTTTTATGTGGCGGACAGGTGCTGCTCAAGCTCGCGATGATTCGTATGCCCAGTTTCACATGGTCGTGGTCGTATGTGTGGGCACTGCTCACAAACGGCTACTTGGCGCTGTGTGGTGTCAGTTTTGCGGTGTCCGGCGTATTGTGGATGATGATACTGCGTCGTTTCCCCTTTGCGGTGGCTTATCCGCTTGCCGCGTTGGCGTATGTATTCGGGCTATTGGCAGCTATGTTTGTCTTCCACGAGTCGGTGGCGTGGACACAGTGGATAGGAGTACTTTTGATAATGGCGGGCTGCGCCCTGGTGGTACAATGAAATGGTTGCTGGTGATAGTAGCACTTTTCGTGCAGGAGAAGACATCCTCGTTGCTTAGCGCACCTGAGCGTAGTGAGGGACGTATGGAGTTGACAATAGGTACGCCTACACACATGCGGTGGGAATATACCTCTCCCAGGACGATGGTGTGGGAGCACGATATAGACGCCGGGGCTTTCCGGCACGAGCAGCGGGGGGATACCGTCATCCTTCATCCTGTTAAACGCGAGGTGAAACGGCTGTTCGCTACGTTTTATTATGTGCGTGACAAGCAGTCCGGACATGCCCGTGAAGTCTTTTTCACCGAGAAGAACGGCGACAAATCACATATAACTTTTACTTATGTTACAGAATGATTTCTACGATATCATCGCTGAGCAGCCGTCCGGCTATACGCTGCGTTTACATGCGGAGCATGCTATCTACGCCGCTCATTTCCCCGGTCACCCGATTACTCCGGGCGCATGTCTCATAGCTATAGTGGAGGAACTGCTCTGCCACCGCTTGAGACGTCCCGTACATATTGTTGCGCTGACCAACGTCAAATTCCTGATGCCGCTACCTCCTACGGCGGAACCTATGTTCACCTTCACTGATAAAAATATCGATGCGTGCCTAGTCGCCATCTCCGACAACGACAACCTATATGCCAAAATGTCCATTCGATACGTGTATCCTCATTCCGACCTATAACAATGCCGGAACAATAGCCGATGTGGTAGCCCGCTCGTTAGAGCAGGCTCAGCGCGTCATTGTAGCTGTTGACGGCTCAACGGATGATACGTTGCAGCGTCTGCCGCAGTCGGAACGCCTGACTGTCCTCAGTTGGAAGCAAAACCGCGGAAAGGGTTATGCACTCAGTCGAGGCTTCGCATGTGCCGATGAGATGGGCTTTCGCTATGTCGTCACGCTGGATGCTGACGGACAACATTTACCTGAGGAGGTGCCGCTACTGGTGGAGCAGTCGCTCCTGCATCCCGATAGTATCATCGTCGGATGTCGCGATTTGAAGGGTATGGATATGCCCGGCAAGGCGCGTTTCGCTAACCGATTCTCTAATTTCTGGTTTTGTGTGCAGACGGGGCGTCGTCTGCAGGACACCCAGACAGGCATGCGTCTTTATCCGTTGCGCCGTATCTGTTTCTACCGTTGGCTCACGGCACGCTATGAGTCGGAGTTGGAACTGCTTGTGCTCTCGGCATGGCATTCCGTACCTATCTACGAACAGCCGGTGCGTGTCTACTATCCTCCGCGCCATGAGCGTGTCAGCCATTTCCGTCCAGCATACGACTTCACGCGTATCAGTGTACTCAACACGCTACTCTGCCTATTGGCTATTCTATATGGTTACCCGATGCGTTATTCAAGGTCTCTTTATTGTGCTGTGGCGTTCCTCTATGCCGCTGTGCGGTGCCGTTTCTCGAGCGGGGACATTTACCTGCGTCTGAATCGTTGGGCGGGCTGGGTGATGAACCATTTGGCAGATAATCGTTATCATGTCATCGGGGAGGAGAACCTGCCGGATAAGCCGGTGCTTTTCGTTGCTAATCACTGCTCCATGTACGATATCCTCGCGGTGTTAGCGCTTCGTCCTCGTACTATCGTCTTGGCGCAGGATTGGGTGCAGAACAATCCCTTCTTCGGACGATTGGCACGCGAGGCAGGGTTTATATCGGCGGCGGAAGGGATGGAGACGATTATGCCTTATCTGACGCGTAAAGTGTCGGAAGGTTTCTCGGTGCTAATCTTCCCAGAGGGAAGCCGCTCCCTCACGGGTGATATACGTCGTTTCCATCGGGGTGCTTTCTTGTTGGCAGAGCAGTTAGGACTGACTCTTCAGCCACTCCTGCTACGCGGTACCTACGAACTCTTGAATAAACGTTATTTCCTCATCGGGCGAACGGAAGTTAGTCTGGAAGTGTTGCCTATGGTGGAAAAGGATGATACCATTATGGGGCTTGACTACAAGCAGCGTACCGTCATCATGCAGCGTTACTATAGATACCTTCTCCGCACGCACAGGAAAGCCGTTATAGTCGGTGCGGGTGTAGGCGGTCTCTTCACGGCAGCCTTGTTGGCTCATCGAGGATGGCGTGTCACGGTGCTCGAGCAATTACCTGTCGCCGGCGGCGGGTTATATAGTTATGAACGGGATGGTGCGTGGTGGCTTACGGGAACGCATGTCGTCTCAGGAATGGAGCCCGGGGGTAAGGTACGTGCGTTGCTCGACGAACTGGGGATAGAGGTACCTGTCCAGCGTTTGCAGCCGGATGTGGTGCATGGCGAAGGCGATGCAATGTCATTGCTCTTGGGAGGTGATAACACAGGTACGCCTCAAACGCGACGCATACTGCGTGAGTCGTTTGACGAGGGGGCATATCGTTTCGTAGGTGGAACGAGGGCACTGACGGATGCACTGTGTCGTTTTATCTCGGAGCATGGTGGACGTGTGTTGCTTGCGCACCGCGTCACCGCCGTCGAAGTCAAGGATAAGCGGGTGGAGGCTTTTGTGGCAAACAATAACACTCGTTTCACTGCCGATAGCTATATATCTTCTCTTCACCCCAAACAGTTGATAGCTTTGTCTACCGCTCCTGTGTTCCGTCCGGCTACGATGAAGCGTATCCTATCTACGCCGGAGACGACAGGGTCGTTTAAACTCTATCTGAAGTTCCGCGCCGGGTCTTTTCCCTTCCTTCGTGCGAATCACTATATCATGCCGGAGGGTATACTCGTCACCACGCTGCCGATGACGGACAGCGACACCTTCGCTCATACGATGGAGGTTATCGCTCCGCTTGATTATACACAACTGCGGCCTTGGCATCAGCATGCGGGTAAACGCGATGGGCTGGAGTCCTATCAAGTATGGAAACAGGAGCAGGCACAGCAACTCATGAGACGACTGGAGACACTCTTCCCCGGCATCGGTGCTGCCGTGGAGACTTCGTTCACGTCCACCTCGCTCACCTACCGCGATGATTACCTATCCCCCGAGGGGGCAATGTTCGGTATGAGTCAACCGCTGGGCGCAGTGACAACGCTTTGCTCGAACATGATGCTGGCTTCGCAGAACTGCTTGGTGCACGGTTTCTGCGGAACCGTCATGACAGCACAAATGACTGTACGTACCCTATGCCGCGAAGACGATTAACCATACTCCTCCTATGGGTGCTCTCGGTCACTATGACGGCACAGATACGCCTTTATCCGGAGGCATCGGGCGGGCGTCGTCGGGTGGAGGTTTATCCCTATATGCCACAGGGTAAGCCGCAGGCATTGGTCATCGTCTGCCCGGGTGGCAGTTATAGTTGGCTCGGGATGGAGGATGAAGGGCATGCTGTCGGACGTTGGCTCAGCCGCAACGGCATAGCAGCGCTGGTGCTGCGTTATCGAGTGGCTAATGTCAGTGCCTACGTGCTGGGATATAGGGTCTTAGGTGTGGGCAACCGTTATCCGGATATGTTGGAGGATGTTGAGGCGGCTTTGCGGTATGCCTATATACATGCCGATAGTATGGGGGTGGATACGGCACGTATCGGTGTGATGGGTTTTTCTGCCGGTGGACATCTGGCGATGCTCTCGGCCATATACAACGATACGCCCTTTCGTCCTAAGTTCCTCGTCCCTGTCTATCCCGTGGTGACGATGGCGGATAAGGCGGCACACCGACGCAGCCGACGAGGCGCTTTGGGGGTATGGGGACAATTTGACATTACCATGCGTGACTCGCTATCCGTGGAACGGCATCTGGATGCCTCGTGTCCGCCGGTGTTACTTATCCACTGTGCTGACGATAAGGTAGTCCATCCGCGTAATGCATTCCTGCTGGATTCAGCGCTCACTGCCGGACAGATTCCGCATCGTACTATCACCTACCGCACCGGAAACCATGGTTTTGGTGCTGCTCAGGACAAGGGTACAGAGGAATCACAACAATGGAAACAAGCTTTTATACAATGGATATCGAATTTGAATCTTTAGACCGTATACGCGCCTATCAGGAGGAGCGGCTGCGTGAGCAGATAGCCTATCTGGCTCAGCACTCACCGTATTATAGTCGTATGTTTCGTGAAGAGGGTATCGACCCTGCGTCTATCCGCACATTGGATGACCTCTCGCGACTGCCTTTCACCGACAAGAACGACCTGCAACGTCATAATGCAGACTTCCTCTGTGTGCCGCGCGAGGATATCATCGATTATATCACTACCTCCGGTACGATGGGTGACCCTGTCACATTCGGTTGTACGGAGAAAGACCTGCAACGCTTGGCGTATAACGAGCGTAAGTCGTTTGCCTGTGCAGGCTTAGGGCGGGGTAGCGTGCTGCAACTCATGACTACCATGGACAAGCGTTTTATGGCGGGACTCGCTTACTGGTTGGGCATACGCGATTTAGGAGCCGGTATTATCCGTGTGGGAAACGGCGTGCCGGAACTGCAGTGGGATACGATACATCGGCTGAGTCCAGATGCCGTGATGTGTGTGCCGTCTTTTATCCTCCGCCTGATTGACTATGCGGAGCAGAACGGTATAGACTATCGTCATTCGTCTATTCGCAAGATCATCGGTATCGGCGAGGGACTGCGTAACCAGGATTTCTCGCTCAACCTGCTCGGTGAACGAATCCACGACAAATGGCCGGAGGTACAACTCTATGCCACCTATTCATCCACCGAGAT
>CAMHEP010000078.1 GCA_946184195.1 uncultured Bacteroidales bacterium
ATAACTTTTGGTTCTCTAATTGGTTGATAAGTTCAGCAGTACGGTTGTATAGGTCGTTAGGAGTGCCTGCCGCCGAAGGCGCATAGCGGGCAAACTCAGCGGTGGCAATCACCTCCTGAGTCTCCTTGATGAGTGCTTCATCAATGCCTTTCTGACGAAGGATATCGGCAATTGTATCTTTACTCAGTTCGGCAGTAGGAATACTGAGTCGGTCGCTCAGGTAGGACATAGCCGCACGTTCGATCTCCTCGTAGAAGGATGCCCACTGCGTGTTGGTATCTTTGGACCCCTTCTCCAACAGTTTCTTAGCGGCTTTGAGTCGCTTCTGTGCCACCTTGTTTGCTTTACGATAGCGTACTCGACGGATATCGGCATTCTCACGTATACGACGGCGGAAACCGATGAAGAGTAGGATAGCCAACGTGAGAGGGATAAAGTATGCGGAGTAAATAGTTACGGGACGAAGGGCAAAGGCGGAACTGTTCGCGGATGAAGGGTTCTGCATCACCTGTTCGTTGACATGGAGCGGACCTGAACTGATATAGCGGATATCGGAACCGAGTTGTCGGATATCTTCCTTTTGAGCACCATGATACTGTTGCGGATGTACACCTTCTGCCGCGGGAGCTGTTTCGTTAGCTCCACGGGCTACATGGAGCGTATACTCAGGGGTACGCAAAGTCTTGTAGGCATCATCCCGCGTATCGAAATAACTTAAGGTAACAGGCGGTATGGTATAGTCACCCGAGGCACGCGGTATGGCAAGCATCTCAATCGTTTTCGTACCGGTCACTCCCGATGTGGTAGTGCGGAAGTTATTGGTGACCTTGGGGTCATATAGTTCGAAGCCTTCGGGCCAATCAACGGCAGGTGTCTTGATGAGTTTCATGTTACCGGTACCGCTTATCTCCAGCTTAAGTGTAACCGGCTCGTTTGCCTTCAGGGTAGTGGTGGAGATAGAAGGGTTGAGCGAGAACGTACCGACGGCACCACTGAAGCCTGCAGGCTTGCCGGAAGGAAGTGCTGCGACGTGGATTGTTATACCGGGAGCGGTGAGAGGCTTGGTGACATTCGTATAACTGCCAAAGAAATCATCGAAGATACTGCGTACCTGACTGCGAGTCTGCACTTGCAGCACTGCCTCGAAGGTGGCAGGATCAATCTTTATCTCGCCGGCATGTTGCGGATAAAGTAGAGTCTGGTAGAGCGTAGCCGTCTGGTAGTTACGTCCATTGTAATGCTCCAGTTCGGTTTGAATCTCTCCTTGCTCAATCTCCTGCTTGAGGAAACCTGTGAAGTCTGGCAACTTGGTGTTATTTGTGAACTGTGAGACGTTGACGTTCGCAAAATAGAGTTTATAGGTGAGCAGCACTGCCTCCTGTTCGTGCACATGGGTCTTAGTGACGATTGTGCGAATGAAGATATTGTCGGCGTTGGAGTTTTGGCTGCTTGTGCCACTTGAACGTTGTGCTGTTTGTCCGTTTGTACTATTGGACGTTTGATTGCTTGCACCACTCGGCTGTTCATCAGGGGGGAGCACGGTGATACGTACTCCGTTAGAGGTATATGAGTCACCACTCACACGAATAGATGCCGGCGGAATCGTGTATGTGCCGGCGGTATTCCCCATTAAGGTGAAGGTATAAGTTACCGTATAGGTAGATGTATGCTTCCCATTGACAATACTGATGGAACTGGAGGAGGAAGTATAGGGACCCGCTAAATGTTCAAAATATTCAAACTCAGGTGCCTGAAAGTCCTTGGCGCGCTGGTTGACGGTGTAAACCAACTGGAAGGGTTTACCCTGAATTACTTGTGCAGGTGCTTTAGCGCGGAACTCTACATCATCGGCTGCCCAAAGAGCAACTGATGTGATGAGTGCCATAAACAGATATATGTATCGTTTCATATTCGTGGGTTATTTGCTATTTGTTAACGTATAACTTACCAGTCTTTCTCAACACGTTTCTGACCACCTTGTTGTCGACGCAGTTTGTCTTGCGTATCTTGTTCGTCTTGCTGCAGAGCTTGTAGGATTTGCTCTGCAGTCTCCTTGTCCATACTGTCGGACTGTTCCTGCTGCTGCTGTTGCTCCTGCTCCTGCTTCTGATTTTGTTGGTCTTGTTGGTCTTGTTGGTCTTGGTTCTGCTGTTGCTGCTGTTGGTCTTGCTTCTGTTGATTCTGTTTTTGATCTTGTTTTTGTTGCTGCTGTTGCTGCTGTTGCTGTTGTTGCAACATCTCCATTGCTTTAATAAGGTTGTATCGCGTGTCGTTGTCTTTAGGATTGAGGCGTAGTGACTCCTTGTAGGCACTGACCGCATCGCCGAATTGTTGCTGTGCATACATGGCGTTACCGAGGTTATGGTAGACCTGCGAGAGATGTTCTTTTTGGCTTTTATTCTTCGGGTCCATTTGTTTCTCAGCCTTGGCATATGCCTCGGATGCCTCTTTATATTTCTCCTGACGGAAGAGGCTGTTACCGAGGTTGTAATAACTCTGATAGGACTTATTGTTCTGATCCAATGCACGACGGTAGTTGAGTTCCGCCTTATCATAACGTTCCTTCTTATAATCACGGTTACCGTGACGAATATGTTCTGACTCCTTGCCTCCCCAACGACTATTCTGTGCAGATATTGAGGTGGATAAAGCGAGTAGGAGGACAAGGATGGTGAGACGGTTCTCGCCGAAGATATTCCAACGAGTGATGGACTTGTTCTTACGATTGAAGATAAAGAAGTCAATCACGAGTAGGAGCAGTGCCACGAGGGCAAAGGACTGATACTGCTCGTTGTAGTCGGAGAAGACACGGGTCTCGATATCCGCTGTAGCAAGTGAATGCAGTTCCTTCTCTAGAGCGCGTGTGGCGGTGTTTGTGTTGTCGCAACGCACATACATGCCTTCTGCAGCACCGGCAATGTCACGACACATCTCTTCATTGAGACGGGTGACGACAATGTTTCCCTGTCTATCTTTTCGAAAATCGTGTGTCCCGGGGATGGGGATAGGACTTCCTTCGGGTTTACCGATACCGACCACATAGATGTGTATCCCGGCTTCGTGTGCAGCTTTGGCAGCAGCCATAGCGTCATCCTCGTGGTTTTCACCATCGGTGATGAGGATGATAGCCCGTCCAGCCTCGGACTCCTCGGCACCAAAAGCACGCACAGAGGTGTTGATAGCAGAACCTATAGCTGTTCCTTGTGTCTTGATAAGGTCGGGCGTGATGGAATTGAGAAACATCTTAGCCGACACATAATCACAGGTAATGGGCAACTGCACAAAAGCATCTCCGGCAAAGACAACGAGTCCGACCTTATCGTCCACCATCTTGTCAATCAATTTGGAGAGCATCTGTTTCGCACGGTCGAGACGATTAGGTGCAACGTCTTCGGCGAGCATGGAGTTAGAGACGTCAAGGGCAATCATCACCTCGATACCTTGCCTTTTGACGGTTTTCTCCCTTTGTCCATATTGCGGACGCGCTGCTGCAAAGATGAGTAGCGTGAGAGCGACCATAAGTATGGAGAACTTCACCACCGGACGAACCCGTGATGCATTGGGCATCAGCTCCTCAAGGAGCGACGGGTCTCCAAACTCGAGTATACGTTTCCGTTGACGGCGGGTGATATAGATAAATGCTGCTATTAGGGTTGGAATGAGCAGTAGCAGCCAAAGCATTTCTATGTGAGCAAAACGAAACATAATCAATTAGTAAGGGTTTTTAGTACAAAACAACGAATGAGTATCTCCAGAATGAGACAGATGAGTGCCGAGAACAGGAAAGGCATGAAATATTCGCTGCGTTTGGAGAACTCACGAACACGCAGTTTTGTTTTCTCCATTTGGTCAATCTGCTCATAGATACGTTTGAGTGAGTTGTTGTCTGTGGCACGGAAGTATTCACCTTCGGTGATATTGGCTATTCGACGTAATGTCTGTTCGTCGAACTCACCATCTACAGTGACATATTGAGGTCCGATAGGTGTTTGTATGAGAGCCCGTGAGGGTCCATGACTACCGATACCGATGCAGTAAACGCGTATGCCGAATGTCTTGGCTATCTCTGCTGCTGTTTGCGGGTCAATGTCACCGCGGTTGTTCGAACCATCGGTAAGCAAGATGATAACTTTGGACTTAGTGGGTGAGTCCTTCATACGATTAACTGCATTAGCCAACCCGAGTCCGATGGCTGTACCGTCTTCAATCATGCCGAACTTGACGGATTTAAAGAGGTTGACCAATACGGCATGGTCCGTGGTGAGGGGACATTGTGTGAAACTCTCGCCGGCAAAGACAACCAAACCGATTTGGTCGTTCGGTCGTGCGAGTACAAAATTGGTCGCCACGTCTTTAGCTGCCTCCAATCGAGTCGGCTTGAGATCCTCTGCCAACATGGTACCGGAAATATCGAGTGCCATCATTATATCTATACCTTCTGTTGATTCGGAAGACCAGCGATTGCTGAGCTGCGGACGAGCCAAAGCGAAGGAAAGGAGTATGATAGCCAGCACTCGTAAGACAAAAGGTACGTGCAAGAGGTAGATACGTGCTGTCTTAGGGGTGCGGGCAAGGGGCTTAACGGACGACACTTGAAGCGAAGCGTCCTGGTCCCTCAGCCGCCAAATATACCAGCCGATAACCGGTATGAGAAGCAGCAGTAAAAATAAATATGCTGGAGATGCAAAGGTCATTGTTGTAACGGATTATGAGTTATGATAAATAGTCATCAGACGAATCAGATGAGTCGGACTTATCCGACTGCTCTGAGGGTTGCGGCGTTGTCTCGTTGACGAAATCGAATGCAGTCTTGAGTGCTAATTCGTTCTCATCAGGTGTAGCAGACCACTTGGCGAACTTGACAAGATCGGCTAAAGTAAGCATTTTCTTCAAGCGCTCAAACAGGTCTCTTTGCTCGGAGAGAATAGGTTTGAGTGCGCGCAGTGTCTCGTCGGACGTTTTCTCGGAAGAAGAAACCGAGTATCGGCGCGAGATATATTCGCGTACGACGTCCGTCAGTTCGGTATGATATTGTTTGGTACGTCCATCCTGCCATATTTTCTCCTCTCGAATGCGGTTGAGTTTCTCAAGCGCCACTTCCTCGGCGGGACGCAGCGGAACATTCGGCATCTCGGGTCCTTTATCACCACGGTATTTCCCGATGAAGCGATAGAGATAATAGGAACCCAATCCTAAAGCTATGAGTGCAAATGCCAGTAGAATCCAACGGACGATGCCCCAAATCCATATAGGTGCTTTCATCACGGGTTTGATATCGGTAATGGCATTCGTCGTATCCATGACAAACGGCTGTACTACATTGAGAGTCAATGCCTCTGAGAAGAAAGTGTCGGAACCGGAGACGAAAGGAATAGGATCAATATAGAAGAGTGAATCGTGGAACGAAGTGAGTGTGAGATACTGGTTGAGTTGGAGTCGTCCATCCTCCAAACGCACGGTATCGACAAGTGTTCTGTCCACTATCTCCAATTCGGGGGTGAGTGTCTCACCGTACACGGGCATCTGAAGTGGTGTTCCTGCTTCAACAGTCGCCTGTAAATGCAAGTCGGTTTGGTCACCCAAAAAGAGGGTGGTGGAGTCGATGCTCGCAGAAACTACTATGGCTAATAACAAATTGAACATAACTATTTATTCCTTACCTACATGTTGGCTGTAAGTCTGCTTAATGTATTGTATATCTAACGTATATCTATCGTGTATCTATCGTCTTTGAAGGGTGGCAAATGGCGGGCAAATGCGTGAAAGAGCCTTATTGCTTGAATAGATGCATGAGTGCTTTGACATAATCTTCGTCTGTACGGACAGATACCGTGTTAGTTCCGGTCTTGGTGAAGAGTTCGTGGAGTGCGGTATTCCGTTTTGCCGCCACGTCAGCATATCTATTCCGCGTCGCTTCGACGGACGAATCCACCCAGATACGCTGACCTGTTTCCGGGTCTTTGAGTTTTAGCAGTCCCACATCGGGCAGTTCTTCGTCACGTCGGTCATAGACACGTATGACATTGAGGTCGTGACGATTGGCACATATCATGAGCGGTTTCTCCATCTCAGCGGGACGGTCAACCAGCAAATCGGAAATAAGGAAAGCGGTGGAACGCCGTTTTTGTGCATTAGCGAAATAGTGGAGTGCACCGGCGATGTCCGTACCTTGCGACTCTGGCTCGTAGGAGAGCAGTTCTCGTATGATATGCAGTACGTGGGTTTTGCCCTTCTTGGCAGGGATGAATTTCTCTATTTTATCGGAGAAGAACAGTACGCCGACCTTATCGTTATTCTCAATGGTAGAGAAGGCGAGCGTGGCAGCAACCTCTGCCATCATATCTCGTTTGAACTGACTGATAGAGCCGAAATTGCGACTTCCGCTGACATCGACGAGTAGCATGACGGTTAGTTCACGTTCTTCCTCAAAGACCTTGATATAAGGTTTGTTGAGACGTGCAGTGACATTCCAGTCAATAGAGCGTACATCATCCCCGGGTTGATACTCACGCACTTCGCTGAACGCCATACCACGCCCCTTGAACTGAGAGTGATACTCGCCGGCAAAGATATTGCGACTTAGACCTCGGGTCTTAATCTCAATCTTTCGAACCTTATTAAGTAATTCTTCGCTTGTCATTTGTTAAAAAGATATTGGACTACTTTGCTGAATGAAGAAGTACCGCTTCGCTAAAGGAGAGATTAAGGAACTTGCACCGCGTTGAGAATCTCGGTGATGATATCTTCGGTTGAGATATTGTTTGCTTCAGCTTCGTAGGTGAGTCCGATACGGTGACGCAGCACGTCGTAGCAGATAGCGCGCACATCCTCGGGGATGACATAACCGCGTCGATGGATGAAAGCATAAGCACGTGCAGCCAAAGCGAGGTTGATGCTGG